>JBAUCP010000058.1:0-2767 GCA_049677625.1 Occallatibacter sp.
GGGAATAGGGAATAGGGAATAGGGAACAGACTCACTGCCGCAACTTAGTCATCATGGCGACAAGCATCCTGCTAACCTCGTTGGAAAGGCCTTCCGCCGTGTGTCGCGACTGCTCTGCGCCCAAACCCAGTGCGTCCGCAATCACAAGTTGTGTCTGCAACTCACAGTTTGAACCTCGAGCGTGACCAAGAAAGAGGAGATACTCTCCTTTTGTTGAACTCCCGTAACCCTCAGCTATATTGCTGGCCACCGAGACCGAGGCGCGGCGCAGCTGATTAGTCAGACCAAATTTTTCGGAGGCCGGAAAAGAAGACGTGAGCTTGTAGATTGCCAGGCTCAACTGAACCGCACGCTGCCACACCACAAGATCCTTGAAAGACGCGCCCAATGTGAGCCTCCTTGTCGCTAACGCCTATTTTTCCATAGGCCCCGTTCAAAGAAGGATAGGAAAAGCGTGACGGCGAGGCAGAGGGACTACAAAGTCCAAGTACAACCCAACTCCACGGCGGAATAACAAACGTACATTTACTCGACGCGCGTTGATCCAATAACGGCCGACGAATACATGCCCGTTCCAAGCCGCGACCCTCCCTCGACCGTGCGAGATCACAATCGCTTTGGAACCTCTGAAAAGGATTGCCCAGTAGAAGATAAGAATTAGCAAGAGCCCGCACCGTAACAATTGCCGAAAAAGCACGAACAGATTCATGGCGGTTTAGCTTTACCCTCAACCTACCACGAAATCCTCGTTCCCTATTCCCTGTTCCCTGCCTTTTCAACTCGGCTGCCTCGGCTTGAAGTAGCACGTGCCGCCCGCGAGCATCGGTGTCCACAGCGAAGGGTCGGCCGGCTGCTCGCTTGAGCCCAGAAACAGCACGCCGTCCTGCGGCAGCAGCCGGTGAATGCCGGCCAGCAGCGTGCGCCGCGTCTCCTGCGAGAAGTAGAGCATCACGTTGCGCAGAAAGATAATGTCGAAGCGGTCGTCGGCGCGGTTAAAGGGCAGCGGCGTGGTGCACAGGTTGGCCTGGCGAAAGTTGCACAGCTTATGCACCTCGGGCTTGATGCTCCAGTCTTCGCCCTGGTGGTCAAAGTAGCGGACGACGAACCGCGCCGGCAGCCCGCGGTTGATCTCGATGCGGTGATAGGAGCCGGCCTTGGCGCGCTCCACCACCTCATGGGAAATGTCAGTGCCCTCGATGCGAATATTCCAGCCCGCCAGCAGCGGAAAGTGCTCGATGAGCAGCATGGCCGTGCTGTAAGCCTCCTGGCCGGTGGAGCAGGCCGCGCTCCAGATGCGCAGGCTGCGCGTCATGCGGCGGGCCTCAATCAGCTTGGGCAGCAGCTCCGTGCGCAGCAGCTCGAAGGGCCGGCTATCGCGAAAGAAGCTGGTCTCGTTGATCGTCATCGCCTCGGCGATGGCGCGTTCGAGCGTGGGATTCTTGCTGGCGCGCAGGTGGCTCACGAGCTGGCCCAGGTGAGTCATGCCCTGGTTGCGCAGCAGCTTGGAGAGGCGCGTCTCAAAAAGATAGTCGCGCGTGGGGTCGAGCACGTTTTGCGAGAGCCCGAAAACCAGGTCGCGAAGATAGCCGTAGTCGGCGCTTACGGTCTGCTGCATAGCTACACTACCAATCTATGGGCTTCGCGCTGTTCGCCCGCGGCGGGCGCCCGGCTAACCATTCTGATAATCTCTGGTGTAATTGCATCGAGCGGAAGAATCTTCTGCGCCAGGCCGGCATTGGCCACCGCGCCGGGCATTCCCCATACGATGCTGGAGGCCTGGTCCTGGGCCAGCACGCTGCCGCCCTGCTCGCGGATGATGCGGCTGCCATTCAATCCATCGGAGCCCATGCCGGTGAGCACCGCGGCCAGCACCGCGCCGCCGTAGACCCTGGCTGCCGAGCGAAAAAGCACATCGACCGCCGGCCGGCAATAATTTTCGAGCGGCCCCTGGCTCAGGTGCAGGGTGGGCCGCGCAACCGCGCCCGCAGCAGCCACAACCTCAAGATGCCAGTTGCCGCGGGCAATGTACACATTGCCCGCCGAGACCGCAACGCCTTCCGCGGCCTCGCACACGCGCAGCTTGCAGCGGCCGTTGAGGCGCTCGGCCAGCAGGCTGGTAAACAGCTCCGGCATGTGCTGCACAATAAGCACCGGAAGCGGAAACCCGGCTGGCAGCGCGGGTAGAACGACATCGAGCGCCGCCGGGCCGCCCGTAGAAACCCCCACCACCACAACCGAAGGCGCAACCGACGGCGGGAACGATGCGATCTGCGGCTTGGGCAGCGGGGCAAGCGGAAGCAGCGCCGGCGCACGCGCGGCGCCGCGAACGGCCGGCTCCGGCTTCGCAGGCAGATGGCTGGTGAGCGCGTGAATCTTGGGAATCAGGTCCTGCGCCAGCGCGCGAATGGCCGCCTCGCGGCTGGCCTGCCCGCGCGGTTTGGCCACGTAGTCGGATGCGCCGCTGGCCAGCGCCTCAATGGTCACCTGTGCGCCGCGCTGGGTGAGCGAGCTGCACATGATCACCGGCATCTTGTAGCCGCGCGACCGCAACTGTTTCAGCGTGACCAACCCGTCCATCACCGGCATCTCCACGTCCAGCAAAATCAGGTCGGGCCGCATCAACTCCAGGCCGCCCAGCGCGGAAGAGCCGTCGGCTGCGGTACCGGCCACCTCCAGGTTTTTGTCGCAGGAGACCACCGAGCGCAGCAAGCTGCGCATCACCGCCGAGTCATCTACAATCAGGATCCGCGTACGGCGTTCAGCCGGC
>JBAUCP010000059.1:0-1553 GCA_049677625.1 Occallatibacter sp.
CCTTGGCTCGGTGGTCCAAGAATTTCCTTGCCCCAGATCATTCCAGCTAGTCCAAGTAGAAATATAAGAAAATTGAGCAGAGCCCATCCTAAAGCGGTACGAATACTTTTGTGTAAATAGGAAACCCATGACTTGGGCAGACATCCTGGGCAGATATGCATTTCCCATATTGCAAGCCCGTGTGAATGTGAGTAGATCTTTCTGTCGAGCGGCTGCATCTGCCTGACTGAGGTGCAAAGAGGTGTACCGGGCTGCGGAACGCTATAAGTGCAATTTGCGGAAATTACGGCGAAGCGAGTCTCGTGCTGCCCCCTTTTGCCACACAGAAGACAGGCATTTGGCGTTGTGTCGCGGCGCTCAATATCAATGCCCAATTCGAGTCCTTCTACCTTTCATCTTGGCTACGGCGATGCAGAACTCTGCGGCGGCCTGCCCACGCCCTCGATCAAGATTGCGCTTGATCACAGGCAGGGAACCAAGGCTTAATCACTGAGCCTTTATCGCGGCCGGGGCAACTCGCGAACAAGGACCTATTTCAACCGCGCACCCAGCGGCACTTCTTCCAGGAACCCCGCCAGCACCGGCGCGCCGCCTTCGAGCGAAGCCGCCAGCAGCATTCCGTTCGACTCCAACCCTCTCATCTTGCGCGGCGCCAGATTGGCCACAATCACAATCTTGCGCCCGATCAGCTTCTCCGGCTCGTAATACTGTGCAATGCCGGCCAGAATCTGCCGCTTCTCATAGCCCAGATCGACTTCGAGACGCAGCAGCTTATCGGCCTTGGGCACGCGCTCGGCCACCAGAATCTGCGCCACGCGCAGGTCCACTTTGGCGAAGTCGTCGATGGCAATATGCTGCTTCTCCCCCTCTGTGGCCGGTGCTTCGGCCGCATTTGCCGTGGCTGGCGACTCGCTTGCAGCCGGAGCCGGTTGCTTCTCGCCAACCTTTAAGTAAGAATGCACTCCGGGAATTCTCGCCGCCGGGGTTTCATGACCGACCTCCGGCGCACTGGGTTTGAGTGCCCGGGGCTTGTCCGCAGCCAGTGCGTCTGCCGTTCGTGGCGCGGTTTTCGCCTCGCCCGAACTCCCGCTCGCCGCTTCCACCGCGCTGCGATTGTTGTCGTCTTCAAGATTTTGCATACGCTCGATCGCATCCTTCTCCGCGCGCGGGAACAGCGGCGCGGGCTCGAGAAATTTTGTTCCGGGCTTCAATCCGCCCCATGCGAGATTGGTCAAAAATGCCTGCTTTGCCGCATCCGCAATCTCGCCCAGGCCAAGCTGCCGCCAGACCTTGGCCGCAGCGTCAGGCAGGATGGGATAGACCAGCGCGGTGATGACGCGAATGGACTCAGCGGCCGTTGCCAGTACGCGCGCCTGCAACGCCGCGTGATCCGCATCGCTGCGGTCCGCGGGTTTTTTCCACGGCGCGTTTGCAGTCAGGTAGCCATCGGTCTGTGCGACCAAAATCCAAAGTGCCTTCAGCGCCTCAGAGAAATCCAGCTCATCAAACGCCGGACCAAACGCAGCAATCGCGCCCTCCGCGCTTGCGCGCAG
>JBAUCP010000060.1:0-8193 GCA_049677625.1 Occallatibacter sp.
ATTGAGAACGTTGAGGCTGTTCCAGGCTTCACCCGCCGCGGGAACATAAACCAGAGCCAGCAAAATACCGGTGAATATCTGCAGGAAGAGCAGCGTGAAAGCCGCGCTGCCGAAGACGTACCACCAGCTTGCGGTGTTGCGCGGCACCGGATGCAGAATGGCATCTTTCACCGGCGCTTCGAGCTGCAACCGGCGCTCGAGCCAGGCGTAGACGCGCACGGCGGTCTGCTTCATCCCTGGCATGAGCAGTCTCCCTTGCCGGTGGAGATCTTCACCAGCTTCGCGGTGTTCGAGAGCGTCGGCATTTGCCCCGCGTCAATCTGCAAATTGCCGGAGACGATCTTCCAGTCGTAGGTGAAGAGGCCGCGCTCGGGCGGACCTGAGGCGCGCGAGCCGTCAGAGTAGTAGACGCCGCCGTGGCAGGGACACATGAAAAGCTGCGACTGCGGAAACCAGCGCACCGGGCAGCCCAGGTGCGCGCAGTTGATGGCAAAGACGCGAAATTCGTCGGCGCTCTCGCGGCGTACATAGCAGGCCACATTGTCGGTTTCGCCGTCCCAGGAGCGGGTGGAGGGATTCTTGTAGAACGCGAGGCGCGTTTCGCCGGTGGGGAAATCGTTGGCGCTGCCGAGCGAAACCCACGAGTTGAAGCTCGCGTCCTTCCTCCACGGCGCGAAGAAGTAACGCAGCACCGGAACAGCCAGCGCCAGGCCCACGAAGCCGTTAAGCGCGATGCCTGCCTTGAGCAGCAGCCAGCGCCGCGAGACGACGCTCGGATCGTCGTTGCCCGCCGTGTGTGAAGGCGCGGGGATGTGCGCATCGCCGTTGTGTGGCTGCTGGCTCGATGGTTGCTCGTGGTCGCTCACTTCACTCACCTCCCGCCTTGCGCCGGAGCCGTTGCCGGCGCGGCGTTCCGCAGTGTTCCCAGATAGGTAACGATGGCGTCCACATCCTGCGCCGAAAGCGGCGCGGCCGGCGTGCCGCCGGGGCTATCGTGACGCCAGTCGGGCTGGCCGATGTCCGGCCGGCCGGCGATGATGATGCTGCGCAAGGCCTGATCGCCGGCCAGCGCGAGATAAGTCGGGCTGGCGATCTGCTGCGGCGACTTCTCGTGACAGCCGGCGCAGCGCCGACCGTAAGTTAGTGCGCCACGTTGTGCGTCGCCGGCCGTGCCCGCCGCGGCGGGTGCGTAAGGCGGAGGCGTGGCGCCGTTGAAGGCATTAGGCACGAGCCACTGTTTGCGCATGCCGGCCACCAGCGCGTCTACCTGCGCATCGGTCAGCATGCCGCCGGCAGATTGCGCGAAGGCAGGCATCTCGGTGCCGGGCATTCCGTTGGCGATCCACTTGCGCAGCGTGGAGTCATCGATGAGCGCCTGATACTCGGGATTAGCGAGATCGATGGCCGGGCCATTCTGGCCGTTGCCGCCATGGCATGCTGCGCAGTTCTGGCCGTAGAGCGTGGCGAAGTCCACCACCTGGCTCGGCCGCGGATCAGGTTCCGGTGGATGGCCCGGCTCGTGTCCCGGCCGGCAGCCGGCTGCGAAGACAGCCAGCCCCGCTGCGATGCACAGTGCGAAGCGGCGCATCAGCGGTCCTCCTCGTCGCGCGGCGCGCCGGCGTCGGGTTTCGAGAGCATCAGGCCCGGCGCCTCGATGCCGAGCCGGGCGGCGAACGGCAGCGACTGGCTGGTGGAGATGCGGCCCTGACGCTTGACCACCAGTCCCGCCACCACGCCGTAGATCACCTGTGAGATGAGAAACCATCCCCATTGGATATGCGCATCAAGCGCCGGATTGATGATGCCCATGAAGGCATGCAGGATGCCGGTCCACAAGACCGGCGCAAGGATTCCGCCCAGCACCACCGGGTGGCGCGGCAGCATGGGCAGCATGGCTCCGTAGAGCAGGCCCACCAGCACACACGTGACGGCGTGGATAAGGCTGGCGACCAGCAGCCCCTGCCAATGGAACGCGGCAATATCGGCGGCGGTGGGATTGCTCCAGTTGGCTACACCCGCGCCGCCCAGCAGATTTACCGGATACCAGATGCTGTGCTGCGCGATGAGGCCGTAAAGCATGGCCGGAACGATCATGGCCGCGCCGCCGGCGATGCCGCCCTTGATGCCGCTGACGATCGGATAGGTTTCAATGGGCAGATGCGCGCGGTGCTCGGGACTGAGCCGGATGCGGTCCACCAGAGCGCGCGACGAGGCGATGGTCACCTCCTGACCGGCCACCTCCACTTCTTCGTGCTGCTCGTGCGGCAGCACCTGGCGAAACCATCCCACGCAGCCGGCAAGCATGAGCACCGCGCCCAGAATGCTGATACCCGCGGTGGTGACCAGGCCCGCGACCAGCATGGTGAATCCGAAGGCAAGCACGATGGGCCACGCGGTGGGCGCGGGCAGATGGATGTGCCCGCTCTCGGCGTGGTGCTCCTTGTGCTGAAGTATCTCGGCCATTCCCGTCACCTTCCCACGATGTAAACCACGGTGAAGACTACAACCCAGACCGCGTCAACGAAGTGCCAATAGAGCGCCAGCACCTGGATGCGCTCAGCGTGGCTCGGTTTCACGCGGCCCGTGAGAGTGAACAGCATCACCAATGACAATCCAATCAGCCCGATGATCACATGGGTGGCGTGCAATCCTACGAGCGAGTAATAGGTGGTGCCGAAGAGATTGGTCCGGATGGTGAGATGATCCTCGAAGATCAGCTTGCACCATTCAATTGCGGTTCCCGCCAGGAATTCGATTCCCAAGAGCATGGTCAGCGCCCACCACGCGGCAAAGCGGCGCACGGATCCATGCTGGATGGCGTGCTCGGCGAGGATGATGGTAACGCTGCTCGAAAGCAGGCAGACGCTGTTGAAGATGGGCACCTCGAGAATCTTCGCCGTGGGCCCGGACAGGCTGCGCCCGATGTAGTAGATGTAGGCAACGACAAAAATAGTGAAGATGCCCGACTCGCCGACGATGAGCGAGAGCATGCCCACGCGGCCGCGCGAGGGCAACCGCCACGATTCGTCCGCAAAGATGGGGATTGAGCTCATCGTTCGTACTTCCAATCGGGATCTTGCGGATGTTTGATATCCCAGAGCGGGCGGCGGCTGCGCACCACGGGGTCCACGGCGAAGTTATACGCGGGCGGCGGCGAGGGCGTAGACCACTCGAGCGTCCACGCATCCCACGGGTCGTTGCCGGCCTGTTTGCCGCGCAGATAGGAGTAGATGAGGTTCCAGGCAAAGATGAGCACGGCGATGCCCTGAATGAATCCTCCGATCGAGATCACCAGGTTGAGCGAGTTCCATCCGCGGTCCGGCTCGTAGGTATAGATGGAGCGCGGCATGCCCAGGATGCCGACGAAGTGCATAGTGTCGAACGTGATGTGGAAGCCGATGAGAAAGAGCCAGAAGTGCCATTTGCCGAGCGTCTCGCTCAACATGCGCCCGGTGGCCTTGGGATACCAGTAATAAATCGCGGCGAAGATGCAGAACACGATTGCGCCCACCAGCACGTAGTGGAAGTGCGCGATGACGAAGTAGGAGTTGTGAAGCTGCCAGTTCCAGGGCGCCACGGAAAGCATGATGCCGGTGAGCCCCGCGATCAGAAACTGAAACAGAAATCCGATGGCAAAGAGCATAGGCGTGGCGAAGCGGATTTTGCCGCCCCACAGCGTGGCCAGCCAGTTGAAGATCTTGATGCCGGTGGGAATGCCGACAATCATGGTGGAGAGAACGAAGAACGTGTTGCCTACCGAAGTCATGCCCACCGTGAACATGTGGTGCGCCCATACCGTCATGCTGACGAAGCCGATGCCCACCGAAGCGGCCACCATGGCGGGATAGCCGAAGATGGCCTTGCGCGAGAAGACGGGAATGATTTCATTGGCAATGGCGAAGGCAGGCAGCACCAGCACGTAAACCTCGGGATGCCCGAAGATCCAGAAGAAGTGCATCCACACGATGGGCGAGCCGCCGGCCTGCGCGTCAAAGAAATGGCCGCCGAGATAGCGGTCGATGAGCAGCATGGCCTGCGCGGCGGTAAGCGGCGTAATGGTGACCAGCGTCATGGTGCTCACCACCAGCAGCAGCCACACGAACAGCGGCATGCGCATGAGCGTCATGCCCTTGCAGCGCATGGAGAGCGTAGTGGCGATGATGTTGATTGCGGTGCCCAGCGTGCCGAAGCCGCTGACGATGAGCGAGAGAGCCCAGTAGTCCATGCTGTGGCCGGGCGAGAAGGCCTTGGCGGTGAGCGGCGCGTAGGCAAGCCAGCCAACGTCCGGCGCGTTGCCCATGCCGTAGCTGCCGAAGCCGCCGATGAAGCTGAAGTAGAGCATCAGCCCGCCGAAGGCCGTGAGCCAGAAGCTGAAGGCGTTGAGCCTTGGAAAGGCCATATCGCGCGCACCGATCATCAGCGGCACAAGGTAATTGGCGAATCCGAAGAGAATGGGCATGCCCACCAGGAAGACCATGGTGGTGCCGTGCATGGTGAACAGCTCGTTGTAGACCTGGGGCGAGACGAAGTGGTTGTGCGGCAACGCAAGCTGAATGCGGATGGCGATGGCCTCAGCGCCGGCCACCAGCAGAAAGAACAGCGAGTAAACAATATAGAGAATGCCGAGCTTCTTGTGATCGACCGTGACCACCCAGCTATGCAGCCATTCAAGCGTGCCGCTCGGTGGATGCGCCGCCTCAAGAACGCCGGGAATCGGTAGGGTCTGGTCCGCCATCGTTGATCCTTCTATGCTGCGTGGTCAGTGCAGCGTGTCGAGATACGCCACCAGTTGATCGATCTGTTGATCGCTGAGCTGCATGGCCGGCATCAGCGCTCCGGGCTTAAGCTGATTGGGGTCCTGAATCCACGCATGCAGATTCGCGGGCGTGTTGGCGACCACTCCCGACGCGATGGTCGCGCGGCCCATCAGGTGGGTGAGATCTGGGCCGAAGGTTCCTCTTGCCGCGGTGCCGGCGACGGTGTGACAGTTCATGCAGGCCTGGGTCTCAAAGAGGCGCCGGCCGGCGGCGACTGCTTCATCCTGCACGCCGGGTTGCCGCTGATTCTTGACCCACGCGTCGAACTGCTCCGGCGTATCCACATAGACGCGGATGAGCATCTTGGCGTGCTCTACGCCGCAGAACTGCGCGCACTGGCCCAGATAGAGGCCGGGCTGGTCGGGGTCGAGCCACATTTCGTTGGGATGATTGGGAATCAAATCGGTTTTGCCGCCGAGCTGCGGAACCCAGAAGCTGTGATCGACGTCGGCCGAGAGCAGCCTGAGATAAGTGGGCTCGGGCTGCAGGGCGCTGCTGGCCGGAATGTGCAGCTCGTTGGCGGTGACGATGCCCAGCTTGGGATAGCGGAACTCCCACCAGAACTGATGGCCGACAACGGTGACATCGAGCGCCGACCTGGGCTTGGGCGCGTCCTGGATGGCGAAGATGATGCGCGCCGTGGTGAGAAAGAGCACGACGACGATGAGCACGGGAATAACCGTCCACGCCAGCTCCACCTGCACGCTGCCGTAGACCTGCGCCGGCTCATGCTGCCCGTCGTCTTCACGCGCGCGGAACTTAACGAGGGCATAGGTCAGCAGCCCGCCAACCACCACGAAGATGCTGCCCGTGATCAACAGCACGAAGAGCGAGAGTCCGTAGATCTCGTGCGCCGGGGTCGACGCGGGCGCCAGAATGCTGGGCGTGGATTGCGGGCCGTCAGCCAGTGCGGGCGATGCGCCGAGACAGAAGCCGAAGATGAGCCCGAGCCAGGAACGAATTGCGGAATGAGTTCGTCTTTGCTGCATACTCATCAACCTTCCGCTGCGGGCCATCGAGAGTCTGCATCAGCGGAAACAATCCGCAATGACGCGAAAGCTGCGATCGAGCGCATCTGGGCTGAGGCGCTCATCCGTTCAAAAAATCGCTTCAACAATGCGATGCACGCCGCGCACCGGTGATTCGCACTTTTTCTCACAGTAAAGAACACTCGCTGCTGAGGTCGATTATAGCTCCGGTATTTCTCATGCGAGTTGCGGCTTGTGGGACGCCGAAGACGAAAATTCACATCGTGGCAAGGAAAGCCATTTCGGGAGCTAGTCTGCGCATACAACTACGCCGTCACTTTGGCTCGCCGTAGGGAATGTCCGCGGGATCGCTCACAGTTGAATCTGTGAATGCGGGCTTGCTTCCGTCGGCAGTGTGAATATTGTTGCCGGTGAGAGTCCAGTTCTTCGCATTCGCAATTGTGCCGGCCGTCGCCGCTTCGATGTCGAGATGGTCGAGACGAAAGTTGTCGAGCGTGGCGTTGGGATATGCGCTCACTTCGAATGCTTTCCGGGCGCCGGTGGCTTTGATGTTCCAGATGTGCACGTCGCGGAAATGCGGCAGTCCCTGGTCCCCGGGCACGGGCGTGGTGAGCGTGATCCAGTAGGATGGAACGTCTTTCATGCCGGCGGGCAGCGTGGCGTAGCTGTAGCTCGGGTTCCAGTTCATGGTGATGTGAATTGGGATGGCCACGCCTTCAAGCGTGAGATCGTGAATGCGAATGTTCTCAGCAAAGCCGCCGCGTGTGTGCGCCGACTTGAACAGAACGCCGGAGGGCACGCCGCTGAGCGCCGTCAGATTGTAGGCCTCGATGTTGCGAAAACCGCCCGACGTCTCGCTGCCGATGGTGACCGCTGCCGCGCCGTGGCGGATGATCGAGTCGCGCAGGACGATATCTGCCGTAGGCCGGTTGACGCGCAGTCCATCCGAATCGCGGCCGGACTTGAGGCAGAGAGCATCATCGTTCACGTCGATGTCGGCGTGCTCCACCAGCACCTTGCGCGAGGAATCGATATCGATGCCGTCGGTGCTGGGGCCTTTGCCGCCCTCGTTGTTGCGAATGACTACGCCGTCCACGTGCACATCGTGGGAGTAGAGAATCTGCACGGTCCAGAAGCCGGAGCGCTTGAGCTCAATTCCGCCGCCGAGCCGCACGTTGAAGGAATTCTGGATGAGCAGCAGACGCGGACGGCGGCAATCGTAATCAGAGGCCCAGCGCAGGCCCTTCGGCTCGTAGGCGGCGCGCAGATCCCAGTACGACTTCCACCAGATGGGTCCGTCGCCGTCGATGGTTCCCTTGCCCGTGATGGTCACGTCGTGCTGATCGCGCACATTGACGAGCGCCGCGGGCCAGGTCATCTCGATGCCCGCGATGCGCGTGGGAAGCATGGGATAGTCTTCGAGCTTTTCGGAGCCGATGAGAGTTACGCCCTCGGGCACATCCAAAGTGACGCCGGAGTTGAGGAAGAGCGATCCGGTGAGATAGGTTCCGGGGCGGAACGTGGTCGTGCCGCCGGCCGCGGAGGCCGCATCGATGGCCTTTTGAATCGACGCGGTGTCAAGCGTGGCGCCGTCGCCTTTGGCCCCGTAATCGTTGGCGAAGAATTGTCGCGGCGCGGCGCTGGCAACGCTCGTGCCAAGCAGGACCACGACCAGCGCGCAGACGATCCGGAGTGTAGAAAATTTCGGTGCAGAAGATTTCATCGGCGACTCTCACCCTGGGGTGAAGCGGATAGGTTTTTGTGGAGACCGCCTCGCGCGTCACCAGGCATACACAGCAAGAATCGAGGGCGCTCCGCTTTTGCCGTCGATTACGCTCAGCTTGAGCACCACCTCAATATTCCCGGTGGCGAATCCGCTGCCGACGCGGCTGCGCAGCAGGTCCATGTAATGCGGACTGGCGGCAAATTGCGCCGCGGCCTCAGTTCCATTGCGTCCCAGCCCGGCCAGCGTCACCACCCAACTGTCGATGGTGGCGTCACGGAAGCGAGCCACTACGGCATAATCGTCCGCGCTGGAGTAAGGAAGCGAGCGGTCGCGCTGCCATTGATTCGAGGGCTGCATGCGATCCTGAATGGCTTCCTGATTTTGCGCGAAATGAAAGCGCAGCGGATCGAGCAGGCGCAGTGTCCATTGGTTGTTGTAGCCGCCGAGCAGAATGACCGGATGCTCACGCAGTTCGGTCAGCGGCGTGGACGCGGATGGGGTGAGTTGCGCGCTGGTCCCGGAGCGCTCCGCTACATCGCTGATCTGCGCAATCGCCGAGGCGATCTGCATGGAGACGAAAGTATAGTCAAGATCTTTTCCGGCGGTGTGAACTCCGGAATAATTGTTGTTCTGCGCGAAGACTACGCTGCCGGTGCAGATG
>JBAUCP010000061.1:0-6115 GCA_049677625.1 Occallatibacter sp.
ACTGCTGTCCGTCGAGCGCGTGCAACCCGTCTTTTGCCCCCGGAGCACTGACCTGGATTTGCTCGTCGGCGACAAGGCTATTGCCGGCGGTCAGAGTGAGAACGCTGCCCGACGCCGACCATGCGGTGATGCTATCGCTTGCATCGGGAGATCCTTTCGCAACAGGCTGCGCGGTCTGCATCAGCAACTTGGCTGAAATGCTTCCTACTGTCTTCGGGGTGAAGGTTATGTTCTCGACGCAACCGGAGCTGGCCGCGTAGGCCTTTTCCGGCGTGCAAGTTCCGCCGGTGATGGCGAAGTCGGGAATCGTTGCGCCATCTTCCACGACGGTGAAGCGCGCAGGCGTTACGCTGCCTTGGAAGCTGTAGGCTACGCCGGCCCCGCCGGTCGCCGCCTTCCCAACGGCAGAGGAGCCGTACTCCGCGGCGTCAAATTGAACTTCGGCCACATCCGCCTGGCCGTTCGATTGTGTCTGAGCGGTCGGGATATACAGAATATTGCGCGTCCAGTCGATCGCAACCTCGCCCTGAGCGGGCACAGACGTGAGCATGACCGTCGCGGAGGTTTGCGGAGTTCCCGACGGATTCGGAATCATAAAGACGCCGGCCGTCGAGTCGCTGACGTACAGGTTCCCGGTTGCGTCTGTAATGACTCCAGTTACGCTGGGCAGGTTTGGATCCACACGGGTAAGACCCACGTCCGTGCTCAGCGCCGGGGGCCCTCCGGCTGCGCCGGTGCCCGCAGGAATTTCATAGACACCGGGCAGAGCATGCGTTTGCCCAGGCTCCTCGACAAAATAGATGTTGCCCTCCGGGTCCTGTGCAATAGAGATCGGGCGCGCGGACATCGTGTTAATCGGTTCCGAGGTAATCGGGCCCGCCACGGGGCTGGTCCAGGCGTTCGTCACGGAGAGACTGAAAATGAAGTTGCCGCTGTTCTGGTTGCCTATCAGCAGATTATCGCTGTTGCCAATTGCAATTCCCCAGGGTTGAAAATAGCCTGGAAATCCCGACGCGGCTGGCGCCGATAGTCCGTATTGCGCAAAGGCGGCGGCCTCGTTATTGCTCCCGGAGTTGGTGCAAATTGCGGTGTTCGAGTTGCTAAGCGTCAAGGTGTTCGGGTTGGGCGCGTTCAGGCCTGCCCACATGCCTGAACCGCTGTAGGGAAACATCACGACGCAGTTATTCCAGTTGGCCTCCAAATAGATATTGTTATTGGGGTCGATCGCGATACCGGGGTTATTCCCTTGGCCAAGAGAGCCCGCCGCACCGGTGGCGCCGGGAGGGCCGAGCGTAACTGCCGCTCCACCGCCAGCGGGAAACTCATAGAGTGCGCCGTTCGAGTAATCCACGACAAACCAGTCGCCGAACGAGTCGACCGCCGTGTCCCTGATCGTTCCCCACCCGGTGGGATGAGACAAACCGGCTGCCGAAGTCGCAGTCACCAGCGGCACAGTAGCCTGGCCTGCGGCTTCTCCTGACAAGCAGAGGCCAAAGAGCAGCAGGGCAAACACAAAGCCGGCTGACCGGCGCAGAGCGGTGAACGACGTGGTGGCCATAGCAATCCTCCCCAAAAGAGCTTGTGTTAAATCTCCGCGAACGGTTCGATTCCCCGCGCGGGTTGAGGCTTTCACTTTTCTTCAGCTCTCCGGGAGCTGCCTCCAACTCCCGGTGAGCGCTGGTTTCTTTGGTCCTGACCGTTCGGCACTCCTACTGAACCGTAACCGGCAAGGTGAACACCGGTGTTGTCAGCGAGTTCTGCGTCAGGCCTTGAGGATCGTAGGTGATGATTTGCACGTTATAGGTTCCGGGGGGAGTGGTCACTTTCGGCGTCGGCGGCGGCGTCGAGTACCCCGCATTCGTACAAGATGTGAGACTCATGAACACGCCGGAAAGCATCGCTGCGAGACAAATCATAGTCAGGTAACGGTTGACTCTCTTGCGTCCGGCGATCAGCCCGAGCAGCCCCAAGCCGAAGATTCCGGCCAGCGACCAAGGCGCTTGACGAGCCAGCGAACCGGTTGCCCCTGTATTGCCGTTGACCGGCACATTGGTGCTGAGGGTGATCAAGATAGTGGAGGCTGTCGGACCGCTCTTGCCGACAGGCGATGTGCCCGTAACGGTATCGGCGTACTGGAACGTGCACTCCGTATACGGCGGCAACGCGGTGGGAGGCGTGGTCGCGGGGATGGGTACGGGCGAATTGGCCGCATTGCATTCCAAGCTCACATTCCCGCTGAAGCCCACCAACGGCTCTAAGGTAAGAGTCACCTGGACGGGGGTTCCGCCCGTGATATTCGTGGTTCCGGAAGGCGCCGTGATTTGAACGCTTTCAGTAATCACCTGGAAAGCCGGCAACGTAAAGGTTTTGGGAGCGTAGTTCACGTCGCCGCTATAGACCGCGGTGAGGTTGTACAAGCCCTCGGCAAGATTCTGCGTAGAAAACGTAGTGACGCCGTTGCCGTTCAGAGAAATCGCGCCATTGACGCCCTGGCTCGGATCGACCGGCTTGCCGTTCTGCATGAATGTCACCGTGCCGGTGGGCGTGCCCACCGTCGAGGTGACGGTAGTGGAAATGAAAACCGGCTGCGCCACGTGGACGTAGGTACTTCCGGCCCAGGTGGTGACGAAATCCGGATTGGGCACGCAGGTCAACGAAGCACTTCCGTTAGTGAAGGTGGTCGAATTCAGGCATTGCGCATTGGTCACCGGTATCCCGACCACAAACGCCGGGGCGGCGGGAGTGACGGTAAACGAGGTCTTGCTGGCGCTCCCGGCAAAACAGAGCGCGCTGGCCGGTGAACAGGTGTTCTGCGTGGCGCCCGCAGTGCCGTTGCCATCGTAGTTCGCGTTGGCGTTGTAAGTCCCGCCAAGCAGCCCGCTGTAGGTGAATTGAGCGGTACCGTTGCTGTCGAGTGTCTGGGTCTGTTTCGGCAGGTTGCCATTCGCCGAGCCGACCGAGAGACTCACCGAGCCCGAAGGCGTACCGGCGGAGGAGCTGACCGTCACGGTGAGGTTCTCGCACCCAGGATAGATCGAGCCCGCACAGCCCGTGCCGCTGGTAGAAGGCGTGATGGAAATGGTAAGTGAAGTTGCGGGACGAAGATCCTGCACCACGTTGCCGGAGAGCGCAATGTTGACGCCGGAGGCCGCATTCCCGGCGTTGCTCAGTACGGCCACGGAGGCGCTGGTCTGGCCCGCGGAAGGAGCCTGCAGAACCAGGCCGAGATAGCAGGAACCTCCCGGCGGGGTATTCGTGGTGGGACCGCATGCCGGAGAGTTTTCAGTCGCCGTAGCTACCGTATAGTTGGCGGCGCCGGCACCCGTGAGCGAGTCGCCTGTATAGGCAGCAAGCGTCAAGGGCTCGTTGCCGACGTTGAGAATTTGCGCGTCGACTTCGAAGGGGACGTTGGGATTGATCTCGCCGTAATTGCTGAAGTCGATCGAACCGCCGATGCCGAGCTGCGCCAGACCCGCCGTGGAGCCAGAGCCGTAAGTGGCGTAGAGGTTCTGTGAGCCGTCCAGCGCCAGGCCAAAAGCCAGCGTGGGGCTGCTGCCGCTGCCCAGACCGCTCGCCACCAGAACCTGGCCATTGATGTTCAGGCTGCCCGTGGCGCTGTTAAAGGGAATCCAGACCACGCCCATTGCTCCGGCCACGTAGACGGAGCCCGAAGGGTCAACGGCCAGGCCGGTCACGGGAGCCTGGAGCTGGTTGGTGATGACTTCGTTGGCAGCCCCGAACGGCAGCGTGATCTCCCAGAGGTTCGATCCATCGGCCACCCAGATGTTTCCGGAGCTGTCGGTTGCGATGGCGGTGGGCCCCTTGAAGCCAGCATCGGCGCCCAGGACGGCAAGAGGCTGACCCTCCAGGATTAGAGCGGTCTGTGGATTCGGAATCTCGACAACCTGCGCCTTTTGCTGATCGGCTACGAAGATATCGCCCGCGGCGTCCGCCGCCAGGCTGAGATTACCCGTGCCCAGGCCGGTTGCAACGGTTGTTTGCTGCGCAGTGGCCAGCGCGCCATTGATGAAGGGGATTTCGATAACCTTGCCCGAATCCCCAATATAAAGATTGCCGACGCCGTCAACAGCTACGCCGGAGGGCGCCGAGAGGCTGGTTCCGAAAACTTTGCCCGAGGTTGGGCTCGTGGTGCCTGCCGGAAAAGTCTCGATTGCCTTCAGGGCCGAATCGGCAACATACGTGTTCCCCGATGGGTCGGCAGCCACCTGCCTCGGATCGTTCAAACCGGAGGCGATCGACTGAACCGAGGCCGAGGAGACCACCGAAACCGACGCGGCTTGTCCGACGCCGCCGATGTAGGCGTTGCTCCCGGAGAGGACGTTGTTGCTGGAGTCGAGCGCTTGCAACTCTCCCTCCGCGCTTCCCGCCATCGTCGTATTCAGCTGCACATAGTAAGGGCACCAGCTATATTGGGTGGTCGTGGTCTCATTGGGGCTGAAAGCCGGATAGGAGGCGCCGTCCGTGCAGGGCAGCACGGGAGCGGTCGCCGTGGTGTTCGGCGTGGCGGTATTGGCAACCCTCAAGAAGTGGCTGCCGCTCGGCTGCGCGAGAGCAAACTTACCCACCGTGGCGGGCTGATTGAACATGTAGTACAAAGCTTGCGCCTGGCTGACGACCGCCTTTGCGGAACTCGAACCGCTGGCGCCGGCAGCAATAAGGCTGGTGGAGATCTGGAAGGCCGTACTGCTCAGGCCGGTTCCAGACACGTAGAAGCTGAGGCCGTTCAGCGGGAAAAGTGCGTCGCTCGAGCCTGCGGTGATCGTCACCACCTGGTTTTCGCTGAAGGCGTTCGGCGCGGTCAGCGTCAACGTTCCGCCGGCGGCGGCAACCGAGTAGCCGGTGATTGTAGTCGAGTTCGCGCCGGCCGCGGCAGATGCGCCTAAAGTGAGCGCGCCCGGTTTCCATTGCACGATTGTGGAGGCAGTGCAAGTAGCAGCGGCGGTTTGATTCGTTGTCGTATCGCAGTTTGGCGCATTCACGCCAGGGGGCGCCCAGTTCGAGCTGCCGCCCGTTGCGATCCACAGGAAACCTCTCGGGTCGACCAGTGGCGGAAATCCTCCAGGAACCGGTGAAACCATGACCGTATCGGCCCACACCAGGTTCGGATTGGTTGGAGTTCCCTCGTTCGGAATCATGAATGTGCCATCGACGTCTCCTCCATAGGAAGAGTTATTCGCGCTGGTAAAGTACATGTTGCCTTGCGCGTCGAAGGACATTCCCTTGATACCGTTGAAGCCTCCCTGGTCGATCCGGGTAAACGTCGACTCGGTCTTCCCGGTTCCATCTCCGACAAACCCATTGGGGTTGGCAGCCATCTGGGCGACAGTGATTTCCCGGATGCCGACCACCTTGGCGCTCAGCGAGTCGTAGGCGTTCTCGAGGAAGAACAGGTTTCCGGCATGGTCGATCGCGAGGTTGGAGGTCATGTCCTCCATGCCGGTCATGATGGGCGTAACCGAAGTCACGGTCCCCGATTCATTCACCACGTACTTATAGATCGACTGGGTATCGGATGTGCTGACGAAGAAGGTTACGCCATCGTCGGAGGACTGGAGGTCCTGGGGCGGTATCGACGTCGCTGCGCCCGAGCTGTTCTTGTAGGTGGGACCGGCCCAATTGTCCGCATTGCTGAAGGTCCAGGTTCCGGCGCTCGCGTTATACGGGATACGGCAGAATTGCACGGCAGAGCCGTAGCGGTCCGTGATGTAAAGGTTGTCCCATGCGTCGAACGCGACCGCCGCGTTCCAGTACGATCCCGACTTTTCCAGATCCGAGCAGTCCGAGTTTCCGGTGGACGGCGCGGGCTTCCCGATCAGAATCGGCGTGGTTGCGCCGGGCGCGAGCTGGAAGAGCTCGCTCACGGCGGAATCCAGAAAGAGAATATTGCCGTACTTCGGATCGACCTTCATCGAGTAGATCTGGGCCCACGCGCCGGTGCTCCCGTGGCTGAAGGGAATGATCGAGCCAACCGAAACCTGGGCCGGCGCCTTAATCGGCAACTGCGCCACGGCCACCCCGGCCGGCAGCAAGCCGGCAAGCAGAACCAGGCACGCGATCCGTGCAACCTTACGAAATATGACAGCAGACTCGATGG
>JBAUCP010000062.1:0-7775 GCA_049677625.1 Occallatibacter sp.
GTGTTACACCACCGGGCCGTTACTGCCAGCTTCCACGCGGTTCGCTGTTTTAGGCAGCCTTCCGGGCTCGCTGACTTTGAGCTCCGCCGTGCCCTTAACTACCGCATACGGGATGCCGCTCCTATACGTCTATGGCAGCACTGGAAGCATCGTAGCCACCGAAACTGCAACGAGCGTCAACGGCAGTGGAACGCAGGCGACGTTTCCCTTCCCCTCCACGTTATCGCAGAGCGGCTATTCGCTGGCCGTCGTGAACCAGACTGGAGCCGGTGTTGGCTACGCGCCCGCGGGCGACAATTTGCTCTCCATCGCTAGCAGCCAGACCATCGCTGGCAATCCATTTGGTGTTGCGGCGGGCGGGTTAACAAATAACTCTACATACTGTAAGCCGCTGCCACCGATTCGTGGAGAGCCGCAACAATACAGTTGCTCGTCGAGTTCGACCTACAACGCTTTTCCTGTTGTTTCGCTGTTCGGGCAGAACCAGGTTCTGAACGGTTGGACAGCAGGGACGTTAAACGTGGGGTCCGACCCAACGGCGGTCGCCGCGTATTCGGGAGGAGCGGTTACCAAGACATACGACAATGGGCTGCTGACGGACACCTACACGGGTACGACGCGCGCGGTGGTCGCGAACTCTGGAAGCAATACGATCAGCATCCTCGACATCGTGAACAGTGCAGTGCTGTCGAACGTGACTGTCGGGAACCAGCCGGTGGCGCTCGCCGTTTCATCCAACGGCAACACAGCGTACGTTGCTAATTACACCGACGGCATGGTAACCGAGGTGAATCTCGGGACAGATACGCCGGTCACCACGATCGCCGTCGGAGGACAGCCGACTTCTGTCGCGTTGACGGCCGCCGGCACTCTCTGGGTCGGCGGTGCCGGCTTCCTGACGGAGATCAATACATCGAACATGAGCGTGGTCGCAACCGAATCTTCGAGCAGAACGATCTCGGCGCTCGCTTACACCGACGCGTACAACGAGTTGATTGCGACTTCGACGGACTCCAGCGGCAACGTATATGTCGACTCGATTAGTCCGAGCAGCGTAACGGCGAGCGGCGTGTACACCCCGCTGGCTTCAAATGTGGTTTCCACATTGGGAACCTACTTCGACCCACGAATACAGGCCGAAGCACGGGGGTACACGGCGTCTGTGACGACGGGTACCGTTCCAATCAGCACCAACCAGCCTGGAGCGCCTCCCTTGGTTGTTCAAGATCAGTGGGCCGTTGTTACGGCAACCCCGACGGGGTTTACGATCACCGATGCCTCCGGGAATGACGTGATCGTTTCACAAACTACACCCTCCCCGGTTGCAGGAATCGCATTGGACCCAAACATCAATGCCGCGTATCTGACGATGCCGGACTCCAACACGCTGTTGACGGTTCCTCTGCCTGGGATTAGCACAAATTGAGCTGCGAAGCACGGGGCATGATCGGATTAGGTAAGCAGAGGTCCAGAGAACGAAAAAGACGGGTCTGCTTCCCGCCTTTTTTCTTGTGAGCGTCCACTTAACGCCAGCGCCCTGGACCAGCACGTAGCCGCCATTGCGGTGAACCCAGTGATGCGGAACCCACACCGCGTCGGGCCGCGCATCTTTCGCATTACTTCGGCGGAAACAGATTGCCCAGGCGCTGAATCTGCGCGCCCACGCTGCACAGCTTCTCTTCAATGCGCTCGTAGCCGCGGTCCATGTGATACACGCGGTCCAGAATCGATTCGCCATCGGCCACCAGCGCGGCCAGCACCAGTGAAGCCGAAGCGCGCAGATCGGAGCACATCACCGCAGCCGCGGAGAGCCGCGCCGACCCGCGCACCGTCGCAGTCTTGCCATCCACCTTGATATTCGCGCCCATGCGCACCAGCTCCTGCACATGCATGAAGCGGTTCTCAAAGATGTTCTCGGTCACCAGGCTCGCACCCTCGGCCTGCGTGGCCAGCGCCATGTACTGCGCCTGCATGTCAGTTGGAAAGCCGGGATATTCTTCCGTCGAAATATCCGCTGCGCGCAGTTGCTCCGCTGCACGCACGCGCACCGCGTCCGGCCCGATCACATCTACGCACGCGCCGGCCTCGCGCAGCTTGGCGATCACAGCGCCCAGATGATCGGGATTGCAATCGGCAACCACCAGATCGCCGCCGGTGATAGCGCCGGCGATAAGAAACGTTCCCGCTTCGATGCGGTCGGGGTTGATGCGGTAGCGCGCGCCATGCAGGCTGGTGACGCCATGCACGCGAATGGTCGATGTGCCCGCGCCCTCGATCTGCGCGCCCATCGCGGTGAGCAGCGCGGCGAGATCGGTCACCTCCGGCTCGCGCGCGCAGTTCTCCATCAGCGTGTCGCCTTCGGCCAGCACCGCGGCCATCAGCAGGTCCTCCGTGCCGGTAACGGTGATCTTGTCGAAGACCAGATGCGCGCCGCGCAGACGGTCGGCGCGCGCTTCCAGGTAGCCGTGCTCCTGCACAATCACCGCGCCCATCTGTTCGAGGCCCTTGATGTGCAAGTCGATGGGCCTGCCGCCGATAGCGCAGCCGCCGGGCATGGCCACGCGCGCCATGCCCGCGCGCGCAATCAGCGGTCCCAGCACCAGCGAGCTGGCGCGCATGGTTTTCACGATTTCGTACTTCGCTACCGGATCGGAGAGCGTGCGGCAACTGATCGTGGTGCGATCCTGCGCTTCGCCCTCGCGCAATTCAACTTCAGCCCCCATCGATTGGAGCAGCTTGCGCTCGGTTTCAATGTCGCGCACCTGCGGCATGTTCTCGAGCGTGACCGTGTCTTCGGTAAGAATGGCCGCGGCCATGCACGGCAGCGCGGAGTTCTTCGCGCCCGAGACGCGAATAGTGCCCACCAGCGGATTGCCGCCGCGAATAACGAACTTGTCCATAAGAAAAGCGAAGTCTCTCCTGAAACGGCGCGGAAAATGGGAGCTTTCCCGCTGCATGGCTGATTTTTCAAGTGTAAATGCGCGGAAGAGGGAGAGCGGATGCGCGGCGAACCAGAAGTTGCATTGGCGAGGGAGCGGGCGCGGTGAAAAGCAGCGGAGCCGTCGCCGAAGCACGGCTCCGCTGCGAGGTTTAATTGCTTGCGATGGGCTGAGGAGCCTGCTGCTGTGCAGCTGGCTGCGCCGCGGGCGCAAGGTTCAACGGCTGGGTAAGCGAGAAGAGCAGCGTGGTGCCGGCTTCCAGCGTGGCCTGCGGGTGGTCGACGAGCAGATGCACCGTGATGGCGCCTGCGCCGATCAGCGTGCCGGCCAGCGCGCCCACGGGCCCGGCGACAACGGCTCCGGTAATGGCGCCCGCGCCCACTGCGCCGCCGTATTCAATGCCGTCTTTCTTCAACTGCGAGCCGGGCGTAATGGAGCCCTCGCTGCCGACGCGCGTGCCTGATCCCGGCGCGCCGGTGGTCTCTGCATAGAGCCGGTAACGCGAGCCGTCAGGCAGAATCACCGTTTCAGGCCGCAGGATCATGGAGCCGTGGCCGCCCGCGTGACCGCTTGAAACCTGCACGATTGTGCCGTCAATCTCCGATCCGGCGGGAATGAGAACCTGGCTGTCCTGGTATACATCAGAGGCTACGCGCGCATGAAAGGCGTCGCCGCTCTGGTTCATCGCGGTCGAGAGCCGGTCAAGCAGCCGCGCGCGAATCTCGGTTCCCGCGCCCAGCTCGCCGGGCGGCAGCGGATCAGGATGCACGATGTCGCCATCGGGATCGTTCATCGCGCTGCGCTGATTCAACTGCGGCTGAGCACCGGGCTGCGAAGGATCGGAAGCTACCTGCACAATGCCATCGTCCGTGCCGGTCACATCGTTCGAGTTCTGCACCGAGGGCTGCAGCTCAGGCTGCGCCGGAACTGCCATTTGCTCCTGCGGCTGCGTGGAATCCGGTGCAGCGTATTGCGCGGCTGGCGGTTTCGCGACCGGAGCAGGCGCGGGCTGCGGCGGCGCGCTGTCGGTGATTGTGTCGTCCGGCGGAGGATTCGAGGTCCCTGCATAGGGACTGGACTGCGAACTCTGCGCCGCCAGCGTGGCTGCGGCTGCAACGAACAACGCGCACACGAGAATGGGGCGTTTCATCATGGACTCCTTCCGGGATCCTTTCCGCGGGCGGGAATCTCCCTTCCCATTTAAGACCCCGCGGCGGCGAAAAGGTTGCTCAAGCGGCCGAAGCACGGCGCTCTCATGAGGCAACTTGCCTAATTTAATGTTAGCGCTCGGCCCCTGCGCGCCCCGCAACGGCGCACGGCAGGGGAGCCTGCCGCGGCACGAATCCGGAAAGTTACCCCCGATCCTGTGTCGCCCTTTACCTCGAACGGTTTACGCCGTGTGCGATCGCCGCCGCAGCGGCTGCACACGCCCAATTTGCTAGAATCCAAACGGAATATGAGTTTTTTTCGATTCATCCAACTTTGAAGGAGATTCGCAAGGTGCAAGGGCTTCTGAACACGATTCAAAGCGCTGCCGGAGAAGTTCTTGCCGTGGATCGCCGCCCCAAACTGAACGACCGGCTGCTGCACCGCATTGCGAGGAGCGATATGACTGAGATTGTTGCCATCCGTGCCCGCGAGGTTTTGGACTCGCGCGGCAACCCTACCGTGGAAGCGGACGTGATTCTGGAAAGCGGCGCGATGGGCCGCGCCATTGTGCCCTCGGGCGCGTCAACGGGCGAGCATGAGGCCGTGGAGCTGCGCGACGGCGACAAGAGCCACTACCTCGGCAAGGGCGTTCTGCAGGCTGTGGCCAATGTGGAGACAGTGATTGCGCCGGAGCTGGAAGGCATGGACGCCGCCAATCAGCGGCTGATCGACAGGACGATGATCGACTTGGACGGCTCGCCGAACAAGGGCAAGCTGGGCGCAAACGCGATCCTTGCCGTGTCCATGGCCAACGCGCGCGCCGTGGCACAGACGCTGGAGATTCCGCTCTACCGCTATCTGGGCGGCGTGAACGCGAGCATTCTGCCCACGCCCATGCTCAACGTGCTCAATGGCGGCGCGCACGCTGATTCGAACGTGGACTTTCAGGAGTTCATGATCATGCCCGTGGGCGCTGAGCGCTTCAGCGACGCGCTGCGCTGGGCCGCTGAGACCTTCCACACGCTCAAGGGCGTGCTCAAGAAGAAGGGCTACAACACCGCCGTGGGCGACGAAGGCGGATTCGCGCCCTCGCTCAAGTCGAACACTGAGGCAGTGGAGCTGATTCTCGAAGCCATCGAGGCCGCCGGCTACAAGCCCGGCGAACAGATCGCCATCGCCCTCGATCCTGCGTCGAGTGAGTTCTACGACAAGGAAAAGAACAAGTACGTCTTCAAGAAGAGCGACAAGCGCGAGCTGACCAGCGACGAAATGGTGCACTTCTGGGACAACTGGGCTCGGCAATATCCCATCGTCTCGCTCGAAGACGGCCTGGCCGAGGACGACTGGGAGGGATGGCGCATCCTTACCGACAAGCTCGGCAGCAAGATTCAACTGGTGGGCGACGATATCTTCGTAACCAACACGCAACGGTTGCAGCGCGGCATTGAAGAGGGCGTGGGCAACTCGATCCTGATCAAGGTGAACCAGATCGGCACTGTGACCGAGACGCTGGAAGCGATCGAGCTCGGCCGCCGCTACGGATACACGGCCATCATGTCGCACCGCTCGGGCGAGAGCGAGGACACGTTCATCGCCGACCTGGCCGTAGCCACCGGCGTGGGCCAGATCAAGACCGGATCGGTGAGCCGCACCGACCGCATTGCCAAGTACAACCAGTTGCTGCGCATCGAAGAAGAGCTCGGCTCCGGCGCCGTGTACCTCGGCCTGGAAAGCATCAACTACAACGACTAAGCGGCGACTGCCGGCAGCTTCACAACACTCCGTGTCCCATCCTTGCGACTTCTTTCTGTCGCAAGGGTGGGAGACCGATGCACAAACCCGCCGACTTGTCAGACGGCTAACTCCGCTAACCCCGCGAACAACGCCAACTCCACTAATCGAAGGAATCTACCCGTGCCCAAACGCCCTCTCGTTCTTACCATCCTCGACGGATGGGGTTATCGCGCTGAAACCCAAAACAATGCCATCGCTCTTGCCCGAAAGCCGGCTTATGACAAGCTGCTGCGCGAGTTTCCCAACACGCTGATTCGCGCCTCAGAGCATTTTGTCGGCCTGCCAGATGGCCAGATGGGCAACAGCGAAGTGGGCCACCTGAACATCGGCGCAGGCCGCATTGTGCGGATGGACATCACGCGCATCGATGCGCAGATTGCCTCGGGCGAGTTCCAGAAGAATCCTGCAATAGTGAAGGCCATGCAGCGCGCGCGCGAAGGCGGACGGCAGTTGCATCTCTTCGGACTGGTCTCGGACGGCGGCGTGCATTCGCACCAGGAGCATCTCTACGCGCTGCTGCGCACGGCGCGCGAGTACGGCGTGGAGCGCGTCTTTGTGCACGCATTCATGGATGGGCGCGATACGCTGCCCACCTCCGGCGCGGGCTACATCGAAAAGCTCGAGCAGAAGATGCGTGAGTACGGCACCGGCAAGCTGGCCACGGTGAGCGGCCGCTACTACGCCATGGACCGCGACCGCCGCTGGGAGCGCGAGCGCAAGGCCTTCGACGCTATGGTCAACGGCAAGGCCGAGGGCGGCGCGCATGCGAACGCCGTCGTGCGCATCAAGGAGAATTACAACAACGGCACGACCGACGAATTTCTGATCCCGTTTGTGGTAACCGATGCGGCCGGCAAGCCGGTGGGCCAGATTCGCGATGAAGATGTTTGCATCAACTTCAACTTCCGCGCCGACCGCGCGCGGCAGATTACGCGCGTGCTGGCCCGCGAGAGCGGATTGAATGCGCAGGGCGGGCGCAACCTGGATTCATGGGAGAGCCTTGACGAGACGATCCCGCGCTCTGAAATTCCGAAAAAACTGCACTACCTGTGCATGACGCAGTACGACAAGCTCTACGAGCTGCCGCTCGTGATCCTGCCCGAATCGATGGACAACATCCTGGCCAACATTCTCTCCGCGCACCAACTGCGCAACCTGCGCGTGGCAGAGACGGAAAAGTTTGCGCACGTCACCTATTTCTTCAACGGCGGCATCGAAACGCCCTTCCCCGGCGAAGACCGCACGATGATTCCGTCACTGAAGGTGGCCACTTACGATCTGGCTCCCGAGATGCGCGCCGAAGGCATCGGCGACACGATTGTGAAGGCGGTGAACGACACTGCGTTCGATCTCGTCGTCGCGAATTTTGCGAACGCCGACATGGTGGGCCACTCCGGCAAGCTGGAGCCGACCATCAAGGCCGTCGAGGCCGTGGACGCGCAGCTTGACCGCATCTATAAAGCGATCAAGGAAAGGAATGGGAGCTGGCTCATCACCGCGGACCATGGCAACGCCGAGCTGATGGTGGACCCGGCAAGCGGCGGCCCGCACACCGCGCACACCACCAACCCGGTTCCGATGATCTACGTGAGCGAGGAGGCCAGCAAGTACCGACTGCGCACCGACGGCTCGCTGCGCGACATTTCGCCGACGCTCCTGAACCTGCTCGATCTGGGATTGCCGAAGGAGATGACGGGCGGGGATTTGCGCGTGCCGATTACGAAGTAGCGCGGGCCACGACCGTGACAAGCACAAAGGCCTCCCGCGCGAGTCTGTTACGAAACTCCGGGGTCCTTTTTAAAAGAGCGCTCCCTTCGGGGAGCGTTCTTTGTTTTTGGGGTTGGATTGGATCAGGCTGGGTTGAGTTGGCGGGTGAACTTCACCGCCCCGAGG
>JBAUCP010000063.1:0-8720 GCA_049677625.1 Occallatibacter sp.
CCACCGCCATCACCGCGCACAGCAAGGCATGGCCCAGCAGCACCCAGCGGTTGAGCCCGTTCTTCCGCTGGCGGAAGAGATAATCGCCAGTGAGAATGGTGATGGGCGGAATCGCGGGCAGAATGTAGCCGGGGAGCTTGGACTGCGAGAAGGAGAAGAAGACGATGGGAATGAGCGCCCAGAGGACGAGAAACTCGGGGAACGCGTCGCCGGGGCGATTCACCTTCGGTTTGGGCTTGGCGTCGCTGGCGTGGCGAAGCCGCCACTCCGCCACCGAGGTGAGAATGCCGTCAATGAGCGCCCGCACGGCCACCACGGTCCAGGGCATCATGGCCAGCAGGACGACGACGATGTAGTACCAGAAGGGCTGCTCGTGCTGATACCGGCCGGTGGCGAAGCGCTCCAGGTTGTGCTCCAGGAAGAATTCGCGGAAAAACGTCGGGTTCTGGCGCTGCACGGCGATGAACCAGGGCAGGACCATGGCGAAATAGAGCACGATGCCGGGCCACCAGAGCGAGCGTTGCAGGATATTCCACTCGCGGCGCAGGAAGGCGAAGGCCACGAGGATGAGGATGGCGAGAAACGGGGCCACAGGCCCCTTGGCCAGCGTAGCCAGGCCGGTGAAGAAGTAGATGTCGTAGAGCCAGAATTTTGAGCCGGTCTCATACCAGGCGTACCAGCCCAGCAGGCCGATAGCCAGGGGCGCGGCCATCTGCATGTCGGTCGATGCGCCGCGCGCAAAGCTGATGATGCCCGCGCAGGCGACCGTGATCAGCGCCGCATCCAGGTGCCCGCCGGGACGGAATCGTCGCATGTGCAGGTAGATGAGGCCGATCATGATGAAGGCGAAGGTGGTCGAGGGCAGCCGCGCGCCCCAGTCGTGGACGCCGAAGTCCTGAAACAGGAACATGGCGCGCCAGTAGTAGAGCGCCGGCTTTTCCAGCCATGGCCGGCCGTAGAGATAGGGCGTAACGCACGCGCCCAGGCGGGCCTTGAGTGTAGGCGCCGAGTCGAACCGGTCAAGCATTTCATGCGCAATCTGCGCGTAACGCGGCTCGTCGGCGCCCACCAGGCCCAGCCCGTCGCCGCCCAGCAGCGGAGTAAGGCCATAGAGAAGAAAGAAGATGGTGAAAGCCAGAAAAACGGAAGCTTCCGAGACGGTGGCCCAGCCCGGCAATCGGCTTCGCCAGTTCGTGAGCGGTTCCGGGGGCGGTTCCGGGTCAGACGGGGCAGATGGTCCCAACGCAGTTTCCATTTCCAGCAGTTCTCCAACAGGGGGCACAGAGCTTTTCCAAAATTCAAATGCCCTTTGTGGCCCACCGCAGACAAGGGCGCGAACCGGCACGCTCTCTATCATTTTAGGCAATGCCGTAGACCGGAGTTGCGGAACTGAAGCCGAAGTTCCATTCTACGGCCCAGTTCTGCGGCCAAGTTCTACGGCTCAGACCGCAACGGCCGGGGAAGCCGGAACGGCTTGCTTAGCCTGAATGCACGCGCAGGGGACGCGGGAGACAACGGGACAAGGCTAACAGATTCGCACGCGGTCAAGGCAGCGGAGTTTCTTCGCCCGATGCGGCGACGGCGGCGCGCAACTCGGCCAGAATCTGATGGAGCGCGCGCTCGAGCGGCCCGTCGAGCGTGCAGCCTGCCGCGTTTTCATGGCCTCCGCCGCCCAGTTTTTCAGCTATCGCAGCCACGTTCACCCGGCCCTTGCCGCGCAGGCTCAGCCGGAAGTATCCCTCGGGCAGCTCGCGCAGAAATACGGCGGCCTCAATCCCCGAGATTCCCAGAGCAAAGTTCACAATGCCTTCGCAGTCCTCTTCCACGGCGCAGGTGCGCATCATGTCCTGCTGCGTGATCCACAGCCATGCCACGCGGCCCTCACGCTCCAGATTGCTGAGCGCCGCGCCCAGCAGCTTCACCTTTGACTCGGGCGCAGAGAAGTAGACCTCCCGCGCAATGGCGATGGGATCGGCCCCGGCCAGCACCAGTTCGCGCGCCAGCGCAAAGGTGGAGGCGCTGAGCGCGCCGTAGCAAAATGCGCCCGTATCGGTGAGCACGGTGATGTACAGGCAGGCAGCCATCTCCGGCGTGATGCGTATGCCGGCTGCCTTTGCCACGCGGTGGACCAGCTCGCCGGTGCTGGCCGCGCCGTGCTCGATCCAGTTCAGATTGGCGTAAGGCCGGCCGGTGATGTGGTGATCGATATTGATCAGGAAGAACGGCTCGAGCCCGTGCAGCCGGGTGCGCTCCAGGCTGTCGCACTCCAGCAGGATAGCGGCGTCGTAGTGGCCGTGGACGCGCAGCGCGGTGCGGATGGAGTCGGCTCCAGGCAGCCTCCGATAGATCGCGGGAACGCGGTCGGCCGTGACCAGATCGGCGCGTTTGCCCATCTGCTCGAGCAGCATGCCAAAGGCCAGCATGCTGCCCACGGCGTCGCCGTCCGGCCGCGAGTGGGAGCAGACCAGGAAGCGCTCGCCCTCGCTGAGCACGCGCAGAATGGCGGCCACGGCATCGGCAGACGCCGGCTGCGGCATGGGCGCTGCTTCATCGAGCCCCGGATTGTGGGGAAGGGGACTCATGGGTCTACGGGAGCGGAGCCTGCGATTGCGATCCAGACGCCTCCTCGGCGGACGCCTGCTCTTTGGCTGCGGCCTTCTGGCGCTTGCGCGTGCGCTCCATCAGCTCGTCGATCCTGGCCTGGAAGCGGCCGGAACGGTCGGCCAGAAAGCTCAGTTCAGGCACGTGGCGCACGCCCATGCGCTCCTTCAGCTCAAAGCGGATGTAGCCCTTGGCGGCCTCGAGGCCGGCGATGGTGTCGATCTCTGACTTGGCGATGTCCTTGGCGTTCGAATCCACGGCCACGTAGACGCGTGCCGATTTGCCGCCGGGGTTCAGCGCCACCTCGGTCACATGGCAGAAATCGATGCGCGGATCGGAGAGCTCGCCCTCGATCATGGCGCCAATCTCCTCGCGCAGGGTTTCGGCCACCCGGTCCTGATGATGCTTGCGTGCTCTATGCTCCGGCATGGCGCCCTCCTTGCTCAGGTAAACCATTCAGGATATCAGAGGTCGCCGAAATCTCAGATGCCCTTTGGTCTTGTAATAGGGTACGAGTTCACTCGGCACTATCCCCTCGACTCAAGGCAAGCTCCAGTGGGAGGATTAGGGGCATGGCGTCGCCCAGAGATATTCCCGTATGGCTCCGAACGATTATCAACGTCGTCGCCTTTATTGGCGTTGGGGCCACTCTAATTGGGTGGGTTCAGAGAGAAGTTGGCATAATCATCTTGATCTGCGCCCCCATCTATTTTGTCTGGGAGATTCTTCCATGGGTGAGGGGGCAAGTGAAGAGGAGGCCAAGTGTGTCACTGGTGGTTCTCATGGTCGTCGGGGCCGTTGCGGGGGCGGCGGCTTGGTGGATGCTGAGAAGCAATGCGACACCACCGCAGCAAGTATTAGAGGAAACGAAGAAAGAGCAGCGTGTGTTGACGGATTACCAACGAACCCGCCTAACAGCGATTTTCTCAAAACCTGAATATCAAGGACAAATCGTCGTGATTTTGGTTTCAGGCGATGACTCTTGGATATATGCACGAGAGATAGCATCTCTTTTCGACAAATGGAAAGTGCTTGGCCCGTTTAACGCTGACAAAAGCGAGTTGGCTATGGATGTTCAGGTTTCGAGTTCAAATCTGATCCCTCCGCCATCGCAAATCCCGCGAATGGTCCTAAGCTCCTTTCAGTTTGTGCAACTCAAAGGGCGCGCCAATCTCATTCTTGACCCCGACGTCCCTCCAAATGTGACGGTGGTCTGGGTGGGTCCACAGAGCCCGGATGGAGTAACTCCAGATCTTCATGTACCGCAATCTACGCACCTTCAGGAAATCCTCAAAGCCAATTCGGTTACGCTGCCACTTCAGGTGAGTCACGAGAAATCAGCATCGGATGTTTCTGTTTCTCCAAAAGAAGATAAGCCGCCAACATTGTTAGACCTCTTCACCAAAGACTTACCGAACACCGTGAAAGGATCAGACGATGGCTTCGGCATAACATGGAAAAACCGAACAATCTTGCATATTAAGAGGCAAGTGTACTTGGATTTTGATGCAGATACTAAATTTGTTGGGTTTTACATTCCGGCAACCGATCCAATGTCTAGCGTAGAAACCGCTGAAGCGTGCCTAGCATTAGACGAGAATAATGCAGTTCAAGAAACCCTCGACAATATGTCGCAACGCGGTTTGGTTATCACCGGCGGATATCGGGATCAAATGACTAAAGCCCAAGATCTAACGTTTTCTGGGCGCGTGTTGATATACCATGAGGCATTCTTATCTATTCCTCAAAAAGCAGATATCATGCGCGCTTATGCTTCCAAACATTACGATGTTCAGTTTAGAGGACCTGACTACCTTGGAGATCAGGACGCGGCTTGGTACCGGGCACATAAAGAAAAGCTCAAGCGGTAATAAGTTTCCTGTATTCCAACACTCGCGCTTCGATTAGATTGAAGAGTGTGTTACGAAAAAGGCAAGGATTCATCCGTCATGTGCGCACGAATCAAAAAAATGAAGTCAAACCGCACCGGCGGCGATCTCCGACCTCTTCAAAAATCGGCCAGTCTGAAGTTGGCCCATGCAGCTGAATTTCCTCAGGAGCAGGTTCAAACCACGATTGGGCTTTCGGAACCGCAGAAATACACTCTCGATGATCTCGTGGCCAGAATCACGCCTTCAAACCGGCACAAGGAAATCGCTTTCGGCCGGGCTCGAGGCCGCGAACTGATCTAAGCCCGCCCCGCCCGCTCCAGCTCACCGATGTCGAGCTTCTTCATACCCATCATCGCCTGCATGCCTTTGGGATGGCTGATGAGTTCGAATATGCGCGCCGGCACGATCTGCCAGCACAGGCCGAACTTGTCTTTGAGCCAGCCGCAGGCAATCTCGCTGCCCCCGTCGGTCAGCTTCTCCCAGTAGTAGTCGATCTCGTCCTGCGTGTCGCAGCGGACGAAGAACGAGATCGCCTCATTGAACTTGTGCGCGGGTCCGCCGTTGAGCGCGGTGAACTTCAGTCCGTCGAGCTCAAACGCAATCGTGAGGACGCCGTCCTTCGGCCCCGGCGCAACGCCGTTGTTGCGGAGGACCTCAAGCCGCCGCGAGTTCTTGAAGACAGACAGATAAAAGTCAACGGCCTCTTCGGCATTCGCGTCGAACCAGAGAAAAGGCGAAATGCGGGAGGAGCTTTCGAGAGCACCCATAAGAAGACCTCTTGGACAGAAAGAATGGCCGCCTGGAGAGCCCTACAGCGGTTTTCCAGTTGCTGTAAGGCGAAGTCGCAAACGCCGAGTGGCTTTTTCCTCAAGAAAAAGCCACCTTGCACGACGCCCAAAATGCCACACGAACTGGAAAACCGCTCTAACGAATGCGGCGCTTCTCCAGGCGAAGAGACATTGATACCACTTTTAAATTGCAATTTGCAAGTTACATTGTCTAAGATTCCGCTGTGGCGGAAAAATCCATCGCGCAGCCGCGCTCGGGATGCCCGGTGAGCATGTCGCTGGAGCTGCTGGGCGACCGCTGGTCGCTGCTGATCGTCCGCGATCTGATGGTGCGCGGCTACCGGACGTTTGGCGAGTTTCTGCACTCCGGCGAAGGAATTGCCACCAACATTCTGGCCGGCCGGCTGAAGAGGCTGGAGGCGGGCGGCATCCTCTACGCCGAGCCTGCCGAAGAGGACGGCCGCAGCACGCATTACCGGCTCACCGAAAAGGGAATCTCGTTGGCTCCGGTGATGCTGGAGCTGCTCGTCTGGGGCGCGCATCACGAAGACACAGACGCGCCCTGTGCGGTGATCGGCCAGATGGAGCACAACCGCGCCGCAGTGCTGGCTGAGACTTATCGCCGCTGGAACGAGCGCGACCCCACGCCGATTCTTCCGCCCTTTACCACAACGGAAAAATCCTCAAAAACCAAATCCTCGAAAGGAAGATCGAACCGATGAAACTGAATACGTATCTGAATTTTCCCGGCACTTGCGCTGAAGCCATGAGCTTCTACGAGCAGCATCTCGGCGCGAAGGTCATCTACAGCACTACATTCGACCAGATGCCGGACCCGAAACAGTTTCCGCCGGGAATGGAAAAGGGAATCCTTCATGCACGCTTTCAGCTTGGCGACGGCATCCTGATGGCCAGCGACGGGCCGCCGGAGCGCGTGCAGTCCATGCGCAGCGCGTATCTGACCCTCAGCGTCGACAGCAATGATGAGGCTGAGCGCATCTACGCCGCGCTGACGCCCGATGGCGAAATCTTCATGCCCCTCGCCGAGATGTTCTTCGCCCATCGCTTCGCCCAGTTCCGCGACAAGTACGGCATCAACTGGATGCTGATCCACGAGAAACCGATGCACTAGCGCTCAAGGCTAGCCACAGTCGCCGGGTGCCCCAGGTCTCGCTTCTGAGACCTGGGAAAGCACAACCCCAAACCCGCCACTCTCAATCCAGAACTGATCCAGAGTGTTGTGAGAGCGCACACCAACTTACCGCGGCTTCGGAGCGCCCTGCATGAGCATCTGAACCACCTGGGGAGAGATTTCCTTACCCGTCACCGAATTATCCCCCTGCACGTTGAACATCATGCCCTTGCCTCCGTCTTCCATCGCTATCCACGTGCCCGCAACGCCCGGCGCTTGCGGCGCGTTCGCCATGAATGCGGGTCGCGCCACCTTGTAGGGCTTCGACCTGCTGCCGTCCGCCAGGCTAAAGGTAAGCACGCCTCCCTGAACGGATGCGTTTTTTCCGGTGATCTCGACAGGGGACCCTGGCGCAGGCGCGAGTCCTTGAAGCGTCTTTTGCGGGTTGTTGCCGAAGAGGCCAGCGCTTTTATCGGGATTCTGAGCAATCTGCGGTTGGGGAATCGCTGCCGGCTTAGGTCCTTTGCCACCCTCCGCCAGCGTTTCCGTCACTGTAGAACTGGGGTTTTGCAGAGACGCAAGCAAATCCAGTGGAACATCTCTATAACTCTTGAGAGCCAGCGCAAGCGTCAGGGTACCCGCGAAGCTGTTAGTATCCGTCAACTTCCAGTAATACAATTTCGAATTCCCTTGATCAAGAAGCAGGGAACCATTCTCATTGAAGCCCAGGTACACGCCATCGCCCTGATTAATGGGATCTTTGGAAAAAGGATAACCTCTGAAAGATACCGACGGCACGGTGCCGTCGCCGTACCCCCAGTAAATCGGCGCGTCATTCATGCCAATGGGCGGCGGCAAGTTGGGGTCATGTTCCGGTCCCCTGTAAATCTGCCCCGCCGCTGCACCGGAACCTGATGTCACCCCGCCCTGCTGCTGGGGAATCGCTGCCGGCTTGCGTGTTTTATCATTCGCCGCCAACCAATACCGCACTGTTACATCGGCGTTTTGCAGGGACGCAAGTACATCCAAGGGAACCTCTCTAAAATTATTGGCAACCACCGTGAGGCTGTCAGCTTTCAAATTCCAGAGGTAGACCTTTCCATCTCCTTGATTTTGAATATAGGAGCCTTTTTCGTTAAAACCGAGATACACACAATAGGCGCCGGTTTTTCTAAAACGCACCCACAGGGATTCGTAGATGTTGAGCCAGGAAATCGGCGCGCCACTCTGGTCGATAAACGGCGGCATGTTGGGGTCCCGTGGCCGCCCATTGTTAATCTGGCCCGCCGCCGCACCGGAACCTGATGTCACCCCGCCCGGCAGTGCGGGCGCACAGGCCGCGAGCGCCACCGTCAGGACAATCGCAACCGTCCCCAGGAAATTTCGTAAGCTCATAGATTGTTCCCTTCCTCTGATGTCGGGTGCCCCAGGTCTCGATTCTGAGACCTGGGAAAGCACAACCCCGAACCCGCCACTCTCAACCCAGAACAAATCCTGGGTGCCCCAGGTCTCGATTCTGAGACCTGGGAAAGCACAACCCCAAACCCACCCACTCTCAATCCACAACAGATCCTGGGAAAGCACGCCTTCTCAGCCTTCCAGATACTCCCAGAAAGAATCAGTCAGCTCAGCGCCCAGCTCATTGGTCATGCGCCGCGCGGCGCGGTCCACTTCATCCATGAGCCCATGCAGATAATCGCGGGAGCGCGAGATGGCCGCAACGCCGATCGTCGCCGACTGCCAGGTGACCGCCTCGTCCATCTCCGCCACGGAGACGTTGAAGCTCTGCCGCAACTGGTCCTTGAGCGAGCGCACCACCTGCCGGCGGTCCTTGAGCGACTGAGCGTGTTCGATACGCACTTCGAGCGTGAGTTGAGCGGTGGGCATTGTTCTGAGGGAATTCCATCGCCAGTGTAAGACCGATTCGAGCCGCAAGAGGGATTTTTTCTTTGCGACTGCTTAATCGGAGAACTGCGCCAGTTGCTCCTCCGCCGGCGCCGGCGTGAACAAGCTCACCACAACCATGGCGGCGACCGCGGCAAAGAGCGCGGGAAAGATGGCGTCGCGCTGCGCCAGGACGGGCGGAAACATGGTCTTCACGCCAGGCGCATCCCAGGCGAGCGTCACCACCGTTCCTGCGCCAATGGCGGCCACTGCGCCCCACGCTGTGACCCGTTTGGAATAAAAGGCTGCCAGAACCACCGGCGTGAGCGCGGCGGAGTAGATGGTGTAGGCCCAAAGCATCTTTTCAAGGATGCTCGGGGCGTAAATGGCCTGGTAGAGCGCCCAGCATCCAAGCAGCACCAC
>JBAUCP010000064.1:0-4477 GCA_049677625.1 Occallatibacter sp.
TGGTGGTTGATGTGGAGATCACCAGTTGGCCCACGCCTACACGCCCGCCCATCGGCCGCGTGATCGAGGTGCTCGGCGATCCGGACGACTTTGGCGCCGATGTGGAGATGATGATCCGCAAGCACCAACTGCCGCGCGTCTTTCCTGAAAACGTGCTGGCTGAGGCGCGCGCGGTTGCTCATCTCGATTTAGAAGAAGTTGCGCAAAGGCGCGATTTTCGCGGGTTGCCGATTGTGACGATTGATGGTGAAACTGCCAGAGATTTTGACGATGCGGTTTTAGTCACGGAACGCGCTCACGGCGCCGGCTACGAGTTGCAGGTGCATATCGCCGACGTGGCCGAGTACGTGCGCGCCGGCACCGATCTCGATCTCGAAGCGCGCCTGCGCGGCACCAGCGTGTATTTCCCGGACCGCGCCATCCCCATGCTGCCGCAGGAGCTCTCGACAGACATCTGCAGCCTGCGCCCCGATGAAGACCGCCTGGTGCTGAGCTGCATTATGCAGCTCGATGCGATGGGCCGCATCGAGAGCTATGAAATTGTCGAGGGCGTGATACGCTCCGCCGCGCGCATGACCTACACGGCGGTGCACGCAATTCTCGACCACGCAGATATGGACCAGGCAGATACGCTTGACCAAAACCCGGAGGCTCGGGAACGCTTCGAGCGCATGAAAAAGCTCGCCGTGCTGATGAACAAGCGGCGCGAAGAGCGCGGGTCCATCGATTTCGATCTCCCTGAGCCGGTCATCGAGTTCGACGAGCAGGGGCAGATGCGCGGCGTGACGCGCGCCGAGCGCACCTGGGCCAACCGGCTCATCGAAGAGTTCATGCTCGCGGCCAACGAGTGCGTGGCCACGTGGCTTGAAGACATGGGCGTGCCCTCGATCTATCGCATTCACGAGAAGCCCGAAGCGCGCCGAGTGGTGCAATTCGAAGAGCTGGCCGCAAGCTTCGGTTATTCTCTTGGCCTTGGACCACTGCCGGTGAAGCGCGTACAAACACGCGGCGAGCGCCGCGACGCGCATGGGCGCGGAAGCAATCCGCGCCAGCATGAGGTGGCGGAAGATATCGCCGTCACGCCGAAGATGTATCAGAAGCTGGCCGCGCGCATTGAGGGCAAGCCCGAAGAGCGCATTTTGAGCTACCTCATGCTGCGCTCGCTGCGCCAGGCGCGCTACTCCGAGATCAACGAGGGCCACTTTGCGCTGGCCGCGCCTACGTACACTCACTTCACTTCACCCATTCGCCGCTATCCCGACCTGATTGTGCACCGCATTACGAAGGCGCTGCTGCGCGCAGGCGTGCATGGCGGGGGTGAAGTGCCTGAGGGCCGGCACGGCTCGCCGTGGACGCACCCGCATGAAGGCCAGCCACAGAGTGGGGCGCCCCACCTTCGGCGCAGCGCCATCGCGCCTAAGGTGGGAGCGATCTACCCCGGCGAGCCGCCCATCCCCGAGCCCGAGCTGGCGCAGATTGCCGATGAGTGCAGCCAGACGGAGCGTCGCGCCGCTGAAGCCGAGCGTGAGCTGGTGGAGTGGAAGAAGGTCCGCTTCATGCAGGACCGCGTGGGCGAGGAGTTCGCGGCGCTGGTCCTCAACCCCGCCAAATTCGGGCTCTTCGTGGAGCTGACTGACCTGTTTGTCGAAGGCCTGGTGCCGATCGACACGCTGCGCGACGACCGCTACACCTGGCGCGAGAATACGCACGAGATTGTGGGCGAACGCTGGGGGCGTCGCTTCCGCGCCGGCGACCGCGTGCAGGTGATTCTCGACCGCATCCTGGCGCAGGAGCGCAGGCTGCAGTTTTCGATTGTGGAAGAAGGGATTCCGTTGACCGGGCGCAAGGCGAAGCCGGCGACGAAGAAAAAGAAAGACAAAGCCGCCGCATCGCCCGCGCCCAAGGCCAGGCGGCGATTCGGAAAGAAGAGAAGGCGTTAAACTCCCGGCCCGGACACCCCAGTCCTCGTCGGCTTAGGCGCCCGCCTGCTTCGCGGCGAGGGGGCCGATCAAAGGCAGCGAGAACCGGCTGCCCTGGGAAGCCTTGATGATGCAGAGGATCACAACGCCGAACCAGAACAGCATCAGCAGCGGCCACAGGAAGGCGCCCAGGAACATCATCGGGAAGACCATGGTGGCGATGGCGAGCACGATGCCGAATCCGATGTCCACGACGATTGCGACGCCGCAGAGGAAGAGGCACTGGAACGAATGGAATCTTACGAAGGAATTCTTGTTGTACGGTTCGATTAACAGGAAGATGATTGCCGGGACGATGGTCAGGTAGGCGATCGCGCCTGCGGCGTTGTCGCTCAGGCCGGACTGGCCCGACGTGGGCGGGGGGGGTGGAATCTGTGGATTGGTCGACACGGGAACTCCTTTCAGAGTCAGAGCAAAATCGAACGCCCCTCGCTCATCGGGGAGAAAATCGGTCGAAGAGTGGGCCCGGAGAGAATCGCGTAGATTGAGCGAGATGCTAGGAACAAAGAAATAACCCGCCAACCGGAGGTTGTCAAGCCGGAACTTCACGTGCCCGCACGCCGCGGTAACGGCGCAAGAACGCAGGCCATGCGCCCCGCCACGCGCGGCCCCATCGCCTACAATGATTTCTAGGACAATGAGTCCTGGGACAATGAAACCGGGGACAGTGGAACCAGGGACAATGAATACAGGGAGTTGTTGAGATGGCGCACACCGTTTTTTGCGTTCGCTTCAAGAAGGAGATGGAGGGCCTGGATGAGCCGCCCTTCGACTCGGAGTTCGGGCAGAAGATCTACAAGAACGTCTCAAAGGCCGCGTGGGCTGAGTGGGTAGACCGGCAGAAGATGCTGCTGAACGAGTACCGGCTGCAGCCCTGGACGCCCCAGGCGCAGCAGTTCCTCGTGGAGCAGATGGAGGAGTTCTTCTTCGGCGCCGGCTCGGCTCTGCCCGCGGAATACGTTCCGCCCTCGCAGTAACGCGCTGGCAGCACCGGGCGCCCGGCTTTGGGCCGCGCCAGTGTAAACTAAACAGGACCCCAAAAGCCGGCTCCCACCGAGCCGGCTACCTTGTGTCGGGACGTGGCTCAGCCTGGTAGAGCACTCGCTTGGGGTGCGAGGGGTCGGCAGTTCAAATCTGCCCGTCCCGACCAATTCAATCGATCGCCTGAAAATCGCCTTATCATTTCATAGTGAAATGGTGTGGCGCCTGATGCAATTTTCCGCATCCTTGGTTCGCGCGCCTGACTGCTGAACGGACTGTATCGCAAGGCAAATTCAAAAGCTGTCTCCGAAGCGGCGCGAATCCGCCTGGATGATCTGGATTACGGAATAGAGAGTAGTGGCCAGGGTGAATCCGTCTCCCGAGCCGGTGACATGGACGAAGTAGAGGCGCGGCTCCTCGTCGTCATACCAGTTGCTCTGCGAGGTGACGGTGAATCCGCCCGCCCGCAGCGTGTCTTCCACTGCCTGCACCTCTTCGGCGCGCAGGGCGAAGTCGATATCCATGCTCGCGGTGGTTCCGCCGGTCACGGAGATCGTAATGTAAAAGCTCTGGCCCACGCCCAGGCCGGTTTCTGCTTTCACGCCGCCGAGCAGGCCGCCGAGGAAGATGCGGTTCTCGTCGGGCCGGGGCAGGTAGAACGCGAAGACATTCTCCAGCACCTCGACATAGCCCTCATCGAACAGCTTGAGGAAGTTGGGCGGCAGGATGCTTGCGGGGTCGATGACCGTGTTTACGCCGGGAATGATCGAGATGCCCGATTGCGGGTTTTGCATGACCGCGAGCGCCGTGGCTATGGTGGCGGCGAGATCGGCTCCATTGCCGTCCGCCTCAAAATGCACCCAGATCAACTTGGGCGACTCGTCGATAACGCGGCTGGCGATCGCCGTAATGCGAATGTGGCTGTTGGCGCGAAGCGCCGCCTGCACGGCCGGTAACTCCGACTCCTGAGCTGGCAGCGAGCCATCCGCGAAGAACCAGCCGTCGTGGATTTCCTTGAACGCCACGAATCCGTTGGCCGCCTGGGATTCAAAGGGATTCAGCACCTGGCCGTTGACCGAGACGGTCAGGTCTTTGCGGTCCAGTTCAAAGCGCAGGACGTTGCCGGGCAGGAGACTCCCGTTGACTTTCATCGCGCTTTGAATGGCGCTCCAGTCGGTGGCTGCATACGTCTTCCCGGTAAAGACCAGGGAAAACACAAAGGCCAAAGCCAGGGCTTTGGCCACGCTGCTGCGGGTCCATTGCAAAAGAGTACGTGTGAACATGAGGATGCCTCCGGCCGTTCCGCCGCTCGCCGCGGCAGGGGCCACCTTTGCCTCGCGTCCGCTCTCTGTGAAACAGGCTCGAACGCAATGGCTTGAAACGGTGAACTACGCAGGAGGGGATAGAAAGGCAATGCCGAAGGGAGTTTGCGGCAAGAGTTGATCGACTAGAGCATTTTCGGAATACACGTAGACTTTTTGAGAGCCGTGAAAGGTGGCTTTTTCCTGATGAAAAAG
>JBAUCP010000065.1:0-4891 GCA_049677625.1 Occallatibacter sp.
CTGAATCTCTTTGCGGCTTGGCACGTCACCCCTCTTGCAGAAAATCCGCACTCAAGGAAGCAGGCGAAGCTGGCGGTTTCTTATAAATTTGGATGGCCAACGGATCCTTTTGGTCGCGTTGACTTCACAGCCGGCGTTTCGCGCCAACCCGAATGCCTCAAGACGGTTCGCGCCAGCCGACGCCTAGAGAATAGCAGAACGGCCCCGGTCAAACCCCGGCCTCAAGCACAACGCTGGCCATGGCCAGGTCGTTGGTGTGGGTAAGAGACAGCGCCGCGCGGGCCACTCCCAGGCGGGCCGCAATCTGTGCCGCGCGCCCGTGAAACTGGACGCTGGGCCGTCCGCCCGGCTGGCGAACCACCTCAATCTCCAGCCAGTTCACCCCGGCGCTGATGCCCGTTCCCAGCGCCTTGGCGGCAGCCTCCTTGGCCGCGAACCGGGCAGCTAAACTCTCGGCTGCCATACGCTTACGCAGGCAATAGGCCTGCTCGGCCTGGGTATAGATGCGGTTGAGAAAGCGCGCCCCATAGCGATCCACCGAGTGCTGGATGCGCCCAATCTCCACCAGGTCAACACCGGAGCCGACAATCATGCTGAATATGAAACTACAACATCTGGCTATGGTTTGCCCTGCGGCTCCTCTCGCCCGCTGCGACTCCCCGCATCCAATTACTATCGCGGTATGCGGTTACCTTCGGCGGCGCGCATTTGTATTAAAAACAGACAGCCGCGGTTACTCGACGTTTCACTCCCGCACAATCGTGAATCCGCCGCGCCGCGCTCCGATAAGACCTTTACGAGGTTCAAGATGCGGCAAATAGAATCCATACAAGATGTAAATATTCCCTGGGCCATGCAACTGAGGGCCATTTCCACTGAAGAACCCTCCCGGCTTGTCCAGTCTCTGACCGGGGCAATCCTTGGCTGCGGCGGCTGGGTGCTCAGCCGCGGCGCAAACGATTCCGGCGTGGTCAACATGCTCTTCGAGTTCGAGCGCCAGGCTTGCATTGACATTTATAGCGTGCTGATCGGCGCCGACCTCGAGCTGAGCCAGAGCGGGCACGTTCACTTTACCGAACTTTGCCAGTGCACCCGCAACCACGTGCGCGAGTGCGGCGCCGAGTTGGCCAGCGTGGACATCGAAATCCGGACCTTTCCGATTGAAAAGATCAGCAGCGCACCTGCGCCCGGCATCGCATGAGAACTCTACTGACGCGGGATAGCTTTCTTGCCCGCATCCTGACCAGGATACCCGCGCCCATCCTTTCGACTCTTCTCCGTCGAAAGGGAGGGAAACCGCGACCCTCGATTCACCCGCTTCTTAACAACGCACAAACCCCGGAGCGCACTACCTTCGGTCCGCCGCGGAGCGCGCGCCTTTTGCGCATCGGCTAGGGTGCGAAAGCACAAAGTTCACCCCGCCTCAACCAGTCCGTACCGCCTCTGCCACGCATCTTTAAGCTGCGCGCGCACCCGCGCCCGCTCAGCCTCGGTCGCTTCGCCGCCGGAGTCGCCCGCGAACCGAGCCGCCTCCTGCTTGGCCAGCTCAAGCAACTGCCGGTCGCGCACCAGGCTGGCCACGCGGAACTCCGGCAACCCGGCCTGCCGCGTTCCAAAGAACTCGCCGGGGCCGCGCATGGCCAGGTCAAGCTCGGCCAGCTCGAATCCGTCCTGCGTGCGCACCATGGCGCTCAGCCGCTCCTCGGCCAAGGGAGAAACCCGCGGGCCAGTCATCAGGATGCAGTAGCTCTTGGCCGCGCCGCGGCCCACACGCCCGCGCAACTGGTGCAACTGCGCCAGCCCGAAGCGCTCGGCATGCTCCACCACCATCACCGTCGCATTGGGAACGTCCACGCCGACCTCGATGACCGTGGTAGCCACCAGCACATCGATCTCGCCGCGCTGGAAGCGACGCATGATGATCTCTTTTTCGTCCGCGTCGAGCCGCCCGTGGAGCAGGCCCACGCGCAGCCCGGCCAGCGGGCCGTTACGCAGCTTTTCGTGCATCTCCACGGCTGATTTCAGCCCCGACTTTGCCTCGGGATTGGCCTCCTGCGCGGCCTTCGGAAACAGCTCCGCTGTTTTTCCTTTGCGTACGGTTTTGGCCCTGCGGGCGGCGTTCTTCTCGGATGGAACCTGGGTCGCTTGCAATGCTTCAGGCTCTTCGCGCGAGAAATCCAGCTCCGGCTGGTCGTCTTTTGTGCCCTCGATGACCGGATAGACGACATACGCCTGCCGTTTTTGCGCCGCCTGCTTGCGTACAAACTCCCACACTTCGGCGGCGCGCTCGTCGGGAACGCGGCGGGTGACGATGGGCGTGCGGCCCGGCGGCAGCTCGTCCAGCACGCTCAGGTCGAGATCGCCGTAAAGCGAGAGGGCCAGCGTGCGCGGAATGGGAGTCGCGGTCATCACCAGCACGTCGGGCTCGGGCTGATTTGGTTTCTTCATCAGCTTGAAGCGTTGCAGGACGCCAAAACGGTGCTGCTCGTCGACCACGACGAGGCCAAGGCGATCGAACTCGACTTTTTCTTCGATGAGCGCGTGGGTGCCGATCACCAATTGCGCCTCGCCGCGGTTGATGAGGCTGCGGGTATGGCGCTTGCGGTCCTCGTCGAGCGAGCCGGTGAGCAGCACGACGCGCGGCTTGCGCGACGACCGTTCCAAAAGCTTGCGCGCGGCCAGAAAATGTTGCGTGGCCAGAATCTCGGTAGGCGCCATCAGCGCGGCCTGGTAGCCGTTTTCCATGGCTACGAGCATGGCCTGCAGCGCAACGATGGTCTTGCCTGAGCCCACGTCACCCTGCAGCAGGCGGCGCATCGGGCTGGGCGTGCGCATGTCGGCCACAATCTCGCCCAGCGCACGCTTTTGCGCCGATGTGGGATGGAAGGGAAGCACCTCGCGCAGGGCTTCGCGCACTTTGTCTGTCGCGGCAAAGCCGATGCCGACGCGCTCCTTCATGCGTTTACGCTTGAGCTCAAGGCCCAGCTCCAGAAAAAACAGTTCCTCGAAGATCAGCCGCCGATGCGCGGGCGTGGCAAACGACTGCAACTGCGTAAACGGCGTGCCCTCGGGCGGAAAGTGCACCTCGCGCAGCGCGGTCTCGCGGCCGGGCAGATCGAGCCGTGTGAGCATCGCCTGCGGCAGGCACTCCGGCACCGCGCCGCGCACTGCTTCGAGCAGGTTGAAGATGGTCCTGCGCTGCCAGCGCGAGGCCAGGCGGCTGCCGCCCAGCGACTCGTAGACCGGCGTGATGCGCCCCACTTCGAGCAGCCGCGTTTCGGCGTCGTCGCTCGCGTCGGGAAGGACTTCAAACTGCGGCTGGATCATCTTGAAGTTGCTCGACGACCGCGACGGCTCGACCTTGCCGTAAACCGCGACCGTCTGGCCGGGCTGAAACTTGCCTTCAAGATAAGGCGCGTGGAACCAGATGCACTTGAGCGCGCAGCGGCCCTGGCCGATGGTCAGCTCGAAGAGCGGCGCGCGGCGTGTGCGCAAGAGGGCCGAGCCGCGCACCTCGGCGATGATGCTGGCCACTTCGCCAGCCTTCAGCTCGTCCAGGCTGCGCGGATTCTGCCGGTCTTCATAGCGAAAGGGCAGGTGATAGAGCAGGTCCTCTGCGGTCTGGATGCTTTTGGCGGCAAGCATCTCCGCCACGCGCGGCCCCACGCCACGGACGTACATCGCTGGAGTGTCGAGGCCGGGCACAGAATGGATGCTAAATGGCTCGTGTCCGGCCGGACAAACAATGCTCCGTGTCCCATCCTTGCTGTCATCCTGAGCGACCGAAGCGCAGCGCAGGGAGTCGAAGGACCTGCATTTCGTCTTCTGTCGAAAGGGTGGGAGAGCACGAACTCCTTCATCGGCATCGTGGTTTCCCACCCTTTTCACGAAGAGCGTGAAAAGGATGGGGCACGGAACGGTTGCGGGAAATTGAGAAAGTCAAACGGACGACGGCTCTGTCTTGCCCTGGAGATCTTTGAGGAGCCGGTCAAATGCCAGCCGGTATGCGTCGTGGTCTTTCCAATTGCTGAAATCCGGAATGAAATATTCGCGGATCTCGCGGGCTGAGTCTTTGCCAGCGTCGGAGTCGAAGCATTCCCAGTCGCGCAACGCCTCGAACGAGCACAGGCGGATAGGGAAGAGAATACGCTTGCCCTCTTTGATCTCCCGTTTGCGCGCCTTCGAGATTTCCGTCTTCACCCACTCGCTCTCCATGCTCTCGGGGGAAAGGATGAGCAAAAGCTTGTTATGAACGCGAATAGCTTCATCGATCTGCTCATAGACCTTCTTGCCGCTGCGCATATCATGTGGGGCAAACCAGCAGCGAACGCCTTTGTCCTGTAAATCAGCGTGAAGGCGCTCGGCAAACTCTTGATCGTGGGTCGAGTAGCTGATGAACAAGGAATAGAACTCAATGCCTGAGCCGACCAGTGAGGCCATGTACTCGATGAAGTTCTCGGGGACGCCGGCCCCGCGTAAGAAAACATGCGGGATTTTGCCTTGTGATTTGTAGATCGTGTCAATGCCAATGCTGGATGGGCCAGCATGGCGCACAGTCTCCAGTCCGTTCGCGCGACTCAAATCGGTGTTTGTAATTATCGTGTAGCTCAGAGTTGCCGCGGTTAGGTTCGTCTCCGCAAGGATCGCCCCGTCGAAGTTAGCCCCAAATAAGCCCGAGAAGGTGAGGTTGGCTTGACAGAGGTTTGCCGCGCTGAGATTCGCCCCGACTAGATTTGAACGGTGTAAGTTAGCTCCTCTGAGATCCGCGCGGCTGAGGTCCGCGTTGACTAGGCTCCTCGCTTCGAGATTGGTGTTTGCAAGGTTTGTTAAGTGAAGGTTTGCCGCGTTGAGATTCAGCTCGCTGAGGTCTGCTCCGCTCAGGTCTGTCACG
>JBAUCP010000066.1:0-7629 GCA_049677625.1 Occallatibacter sp.
GTTGAGAAAAGACCGATGGGCGAGAACGACCATTCTTCGTGGCAACATGCGTTGGAGCTTTGGTTCGGCCTGCATGCCCGCGAATGGGGCATCCGGGTCCGGCCCGAGTTGAGGGTTCAGGTTTCGGCTGGCAACTTTCGCGTGCCCGATGTGACGATTCTGGATCGTAGCCTGCCGGTGGAGCAGGTGATTACGCATCCGCCGGTTGCAGTGTTTGAAATTCTCTCGCCCGAAGACACGATGACCCGGATGATGACGAAGCTGGCCGATTACGAGCGGATGGGAATCAGGACGATTCTGGTGCTTGACCCGGAGGGGAAGCATTTCCGGTTCAGCGGCGGAGCGCTGGAGCCGTTGCCTGCGGAGCCGTTCGAGCTGCCGGGCAGCAACTGCCGGTTCGACCTGGCTGAGATTGAAAAGCTGTTGGATTGAGGCGGGATCCAGGGATTTCCCTAATCTTCAAGCAGCTTGCCGGCGCGTTTTTTTCTGATCCACCACAAGGTAAAACCCAGGATGGCAAGGCTGCCGACGATGAGGATGGCGGCCAGGGCGTGGTGCGCGACGATCTCGGCTGCGCCGGGGCCGAGCTTGAGGACCAGAAGCGAGAGGATGAGCCAGCGGACCATTCTGCCGGTGAAGACGGCCAGAAGAAAGGGAATGACGCGCATCTCGAAGACGCCGGAGGCGAAGATAAAGACCTTCCAGGGCGCGGGCGGCGGCAGCATGGAAGGGATCATGACGGCCAAAAACTCCTGGCGCTCGAAGCGGGTGCGGATGGCCTCAAAGCGTTTGCGGTTGATGCGCTTGAGCAGGAAGAGCTCGCCGCCGGCGCGGCCCAGGGCGTACGGCAGCAAGCCGCCGACGGCCGAGCCGGCTGAAGCGAGCAGGATATAGAGTAGAAAGCGGCTTTTGTCATGCCAGATGGCGAGGGCGAGATAGGCGTCCATGGGGACGGGGATGGACGAGGAATCGAGCAGCGCGACAGCGCCGGCGCCCCAAAAACCGAGCTTGGCGAGAGCGGGGACCAGGACAAGTTTCCAGAAGGCTACAATTCGCAGAAAAAACTGCTTCAAACCGGTTCCCTTTCAGGCTGTTAATCCGTCTTTCCATTGTACGGGCAGCCTATTGGGGACGGGCCGTCGATTGCGCAGAAGATCGGCAGGGATGAGAGAATAGAAAGAAAGGACTCATAAGTTGGAGCCGGCGCGGCAAGCGTGTGTCCCCGGCGGCTCCTCAGGAACGAATGCCCACCCGCGAAGCGCCAGCCGCTGTGAACCAGCCCGAGGGACCGTCAGAAACGGCGCCCGAGCAGGAGAGCCCTGCCGTCGAGGCGGAGCCGCAGGAGCCCGGGTTCAGGCCTCCGGTGGTGCGCGGATCGCGCTGGGTGGACTACGACACCCACGAGCTGCTGGAGATGATCGGCGAGCTCGAGGACGAGCGGCGCTGGGCGCGGTTGCGCGAGGGAATCCTGTGGGCGGTGCTGTTTCACATCTGCCTGCTTTCGGCCTTCACCTGGATTCCGCGGTATGTCTTCAAGGTGCCGCCGGTCACGGACCCCTTCGATGCGATCAAGCAGCGCAAGGACCTGGCCTATCTTGACCTGCCGCCGGATGCGCTGCGCCAACTGCAGCATCGGAAGACCGAGACCAAGCCGATCGAGAAAAAGCCGCTCATCGACCAGAAAACGCTGGATGAGCTGAAGCGGGAGAGCCCGCCGGCTCCGGCTCCGCCTCCGCCGCCGGTGCAGAACGAGCCGCAGGCCCCCGAGCAGCCCAAGCCGCAGCCCACGCAGCCTTTGCCGCCCAGCCCGCAGTCGCAGGTGGAGGCGCCGCGGCCGGCTGCGGTTCCGGCGCGGCCGAACTTTGCCATGGAGTCACAGAACCCGGCGCAGGCGCTCAACGACGCGATGCGCAACGCCATGCGTAACCGCGGTCAGGGAGTGGTTCCCGACGAGCCGACGGGCGGCCTGACGATGCACCCCGGAGCGTCGGGCGGCGTGCAGGTGCTTTCGGACACGCAGGGCGTGGACTTCAGCTCCTGGCTGGCGCGCTGGCACTATGACACGGAGAGGACCTGGGACCCGCTGATTCCGGACGAGGTGAATCCACCGATCAGCAAAGCGGGGGTGGTGGCCATCGAGTTCAAAGTGCTGCCCAACGGGCGGCTGATGCCGGACAGCGTGCACCTGGTAGGGCGGTCGGGCGATACGGCGCTGGACCGTGCCGCGTGGGGCGCGCTGACAGGGTCAAGCTATCCGCCGCTGCCGAGCGATTTCCACGGGCCGTATCTGGAGCTGAGGGCTTATTTTCTCTATAACATGCAGCCAAACTAGCTCTCTGGCCGCTCATTTTGTACCAGCTCCGTGCCCCACCCTCGGCGCGTCTTTGTCTTTGCGCCTGGGGTGGGAGCCACGAAATTGCCCAACCCCGCAACCCGCCAACTCGCCACGTGTGCGTAGCGGACGCCAACCCGCCGTCTCTGTCCTCAAAAAAATACGCGAACGTGCCCCAAATTCAAAGGTTCACAATCCAAGCCGCACGTTCATGCGCCCGCGCCGAGAGGCGTTTCCTGGGGGTCCGCCGTCTGGCCGTGGTGCGACAGGAAGATCCCATCCTGCGCCAGCAGCGCATCGTACACGGGCGTGTGGCGCCAGTGGCGAGCCAGCGCGAACGCCGTCATATTGGCGATCATCAGCGGCAGCACCAGGCCATAGCCAGACGTCATCTCGAAGATGATGAGGACTGAGGTCATCGGCGCGCGAACCACTCCGGCAAAGACCGCTCCCATGCCCACCACCGCAAAGGCGCCGATAGCGTCGGCGGAGTGGTGGAAGACGGCCACGTCCAGGTAGCCCACCGTGCCGCCCAGCATCCCGCCCATGAAGAGCGCCGGCGCAAAGATGCCGCCCGAGCCGCCGCTCGAATACGAAGTCACTGTGGCCGCCAGTTTGAGCAGGCAAAGCGTCGCCATGGCGCCCACGGTCAGCGCTGGCGCTCCGGTCAGGGCCATCGTGAGCGTCTTGTATGGATCGCCGGCAATGCCGTTCAGGTGGAAGAACGCAATGGCGACAACGGCGAAGCTGCCGGTAGCCGCGCCGCCCAGCGCCGGATGCACCCACCTGGGGATCGACGTCAACTGCTTGAACCACCTGCGCAGCCAAAGCAGAGAGTCCGTGAACGCCACGGAGACACAGGCTGCCAGCAGTCCCAGCAGCGCGTAACCTACCAGTGACGAGGAGTTGCCCAGTTCGTAATGTTGCGGCACATGAAAGAGAGGGTTGTCGCCCAGAACCTTGTTCTCCACAACCGCAGCTAGGGCCGCGGCCACAATGACGCCGGTGAGCATCGTCTGGTCCAGGCTCCCGATCAGCTCTTCCAGCGTGAAGGTCACCGCGGCAATGGGCGCGTTGAAGGCTGCGGCAATGCCCGCCGCCATGCCCACCGAGGTCATGCGCTTGCAGTTCTCGGGGCTGAGACGAGCCGCGCGCGCCAGAAAGCTGCTCACGCCGGAGCAGATCTGCACCGTCGGGCCTTCCACACCCAGTGAGGCCCCGGTCCCCAGCTGAAACGTGCACAGCACAAACTTGCCGATCGTTTCTTTAGCCAAAATGGCGCCAAATCGGCGCGTGTAGGCCACCTTCACCTGCGGAATGCCGCTGCCCGCCGCCGCCGGAACCCAGTAGGTGAGGCCGAGTCCTGTCACCAGTCCGCCCAGCGCCGGCGTCAGGATCGTCCACCAGATCCAGCTATGCCCGGGCGCGCTGGTGGCCGGATTGATGAACAGCGCATACAGCCTCATGCAGCAGATGTGGAAAGCTACCGCCACCAGGCCACACACGCCGCCGGCCACGATGGTCACAGGCAGCAGCCGTTGCCGCTCGGTGGGCATCCAGCGCATCAGCCAGGTAAGGAAACGAGAAGGCGGGTCTTCAGTACTGCTCAAAAAACTCAACTCGAGGAACCCCCTCTTCTATTCAAACATAGGAGCTACAGTACGAGATGATGTCAGGACTGTGGCGGGGAGCAACTGCAATCAAGTTAGCAATCGGGCCTGTTGCTCCTGACGCGCGGGAGCGGAGTGAACCAGACCAAGGCCGCTCTCTACATTTACAACGGCTACATTCCGCTGAAGACGGCGGTGGGCAAGTTCATTACCTCGGCGCTGGCTATCGGGTCGGGGCACTCGCTGGGGCCGGTATCGCGACTTCGGCGGGGAGTGAAGGCGCGCGGCTATAGCATTTTCGGAATTGCTGTAGACCGAATGCACGCACTCAAGTGGCTTTTTCATCAAGAAAAAGCCACCTTTCTTGGCTCTCAAAAAGTCTGCGTGTATTCCGAAAATGCTCTAGCGCTTGAGGACCGCCGCGAGGAGCGTGGAGAGACCGTTCCATGCGATCTGGATGCCGATGCAAAGCAGGATGAACGCAATCACGCGCAGGATGCCATGGGCCGTCGATGGCGCGATGGCTTTGGAGATCTTGGGAGCGTAGGCGTAGCAGAAATAACAAAGCACGCTGATGACCACGACGGCCAGAAACACGCCGAGGTGGGCGAGGACGTTCTGGAGAAGGACGCCTTTGGAGATGTGGGCGGTGAGCGTAAGCAGCCCTACCAGCGTGCCGGGACCGGAAGTGATGGGAAACGTGAACGGGTAGAAGACGCTTTCCTCGAGATGCGTCGTGTCGGTCTCGGGGCGGGTCCCGGTTTCCTCCTCCTTGTTCCGTGAGCTGGCGGCGGCGCTTCGCTCGTTCAAGAGACCCCAACCCATGGCCGCGAGGACCAGTCCGCCGGAAAGCTGGACGATGGGCAGGGAGATGCCGAAGAAGTTGAGAATGGTGGCGCCGAGCAACTCGATGATGGCAAGGAAGATGACGTTGTTGATGGCGATTCTGCGCGCGAGCGAGCGAAAGACCTTGGGCGGGGCGTCGCCGGCGAGGCCGAGAAAGACCAGCGCGGAGCCGAGAGGATTGATCAGCGGCAGCAGCACGCTGAAGGCGATCAGAAACGAAGTCCAAAGCGACAAGAGCGCTCTCCCTGGCTGAATCTTAATGCCTCCGCGGGGAAACCTGGCGGCGGGTGGGTGTGCGCGGATTGTGCGGGGCAGGGGAAAAGGAGCCTTCCCTGGCGGCCGCATCCGGGGTAAAATCTTTGCGTAGACGATGCGCTGCATTCCCAAATCCGGTCTGCCTCCTCTCAGACGGTTTCGCCGCGGCCGGCATGACCGTGGACGCTGATTCTTTCTGCCGAGTAATCTATTTCCGTTGAAATTTTGGATTCCAGAGTGGTTCGCTGGGGCGGCGAGTTAGCAGGTTAGCGTCCGCCGCGGCGGACGTTCGCGAGTTCGCGGGGTTCGTGGTTTCCCACCCTTTCGACAGGAAAAAGTCGACAGGATGGGGCACGGAGGGTTCGTGCTTTCCCAGGTCTCAGAATCGAGACCTGGGGCACCCGTTTTCTTGCTGGGGTGAGAATGGCGGGGTAGGGTTTGTGGTTTCCCACTCTGTCGACAGGAAAAAGTCGACAAGATGGAGCACGGAGACGCTTGCTGGAGTCTGCGAGTTTGATTTTTTTGCATGTCCGCTGTGGGCGGATGGAAAGGGAGTTGTTACGATGAACAGCTTTTCGAGTCGCGCCGTGTTGAAGTCCGGCAACCAGAGCTATACGATTTTTCGGCTGCCGGCGCTGGCTGAGCGGGGATTTGATCTGAGCCGGCTGCCGTTCAGTTTGAAGATTCTGCTTGAGAACCTTTTGCGCCGCGAGGATGGCGTGAACGTGACGGCGGACGATATCGAGTTCCTGGCCAAGTGGGATGCGAAGGCCGAGCCGAGCCGCGAGATTGCGTACATGCCGGCGCGGGTGCTGATGCAGGACTTTACCGGCGTGCCGGCGGTGGTGGATTTGGCCGCGATGCGCGACGCGATCAAGACACTGGGCGGCGATCCGGAGCGGGTGAATCCGCTGGTGCCGGCGGAGCTGGTGATCGACCACTCGGTGCAGGTGGATGAGTATGGGACGGAGGGCGCGTATGGCGCGAACTCGTTGCTCGAGTTCCAGCGCAACCGGGAGCGCTATGCGTTTTTGAAGTGGGGCCAGACGGCGTTTAGGAACTTCTCGGCGGTGCCGCCGGGGATGGGCATCTGCCACCAGGTGAATCTGGAGTACCTGGCGCGGGTGGTGTTTACCACCGAGATTGACGGCGAGATGTTTGCGTATCCTGACACGCTAGTGGGGACCGATTCGCACACCACGATGATCAACGGGCTGGGCGTGCTGGGCTGGGGCGTGGGCGGCATCGAGGCCGAGGCGGCGATGCTGGGGCAGGCGGTTTCAATGCTGGTGCCGCAGGTGGTGGGTTACAAGCTCACAGGCAAGCTGCGCGAGGGCGCGACGGCGACCGACCTGGTGCTGACCGTGACGCAGGCGCTGCGCAAGCTTGGAGTCGTCGGCAAGTTTGTGGAGTTCTATGGGCCGGGGATTGCGAACCTGCCGCTGGCCGATCGCGCGACCATCGCCAACATGGCGCCGGAGTATGGCGCGACCTGCGGCATCTTCCCGGTGGATGCGGAGACGCTGCGCTACCTGCGGCTGACGGGACGCAGCGAGGAGCAGATTGCGCTGACCGAGGCGTACTACATGGAGCAGGGGCTATTTCACACGGCGAGCTCGCCGGAGGCTGAGTACACGCAGACGCTGGAGCTGGACCTGGGCGCGGTGGAGCCGAGCGTGGCAGGGCCGAAGCGGCCGCAGGACCGGGTGCTCTTGAAGGATGCGGCGGCGAGCTTTGCGCAGCAGTTGCCGAGTTTGCTTGCGCCCACTGCAAAACCTTTGGGCACACGCACGGCGGCGGCGTGGGGGCGGAGCACGGTAACGGATAGTGCGGTTGCCGAAGAAGAAGCAGGTCCTTCGACTGCGGCCGCTGTGGCGGCCTCCGCTCAGGATGACAAGTTGTTGCATGTGACGACGACGGTGAAGGAGAGGTTCAACGTCGATCCGGATACGTATCTCGATCATGGGTCGGTGGTGATTGCGGCGATTACCAGTTGCACGAATACTTCGAATCCGTCGGTGATGATTGCGGCGGGGATTCTGGCCAAGAAGGCGGTTGAAAAGGGGCTGACCGTGCCGCCGTGGGTGAAGACTTCGCTGGCGCCGGGCTCGCGCGTGGTGACGGATTACTACCAGAAATCGGGATTGCTGCCGTATCTCGAAAAGCTGCGCTTCAACGTGGTGGGCTACGGATGCACGACGTGCATTGGGAACTCGGGTCCGCTGCCGGCCGATGTGTCGAAGAGCATCGACGAGCATGGGCTGGTGGCGGTGAGCGTGCTGAGCGGCAACCGCAACTTTGAGGGGCGCGTGAATGTGGACGTGCGCGCGAATTACCTGATGAGCCCGCCGCTGGTTGTTGCGTATGCGCTGGCCGGACGGATAGGCCACAACTTCGACGCCGATCCGCTGGGCACGGACAAGGCCGGGCAGCCGGTTTATCTCAAGGACATTTGGCCCACGCAGCAGGAGGTGTCGGAGGCGATTGAGAAGGCGGTGAACCGCGAGAGCTTCCGCAGGGAGTACGCGACGGTGAGCCTGGGCGACGCGAGCTGGCAGGGGCTGAGCTTCCCTACCGGCGACGTGT
>JBAUCP010000067.1:0-7469 GCA_049677625.1 Occallatibacter sp.
CCGCAGCAGAAGAACAAGCAAGTTGAGGTGTGCCATGCCAGACAGGATCAGGTCGGGCTTGAGCCGCCGAACCAGGCGCAACAGACTCAGCGCGCCGGCACGGACTCTCGGCGCTTCGAGCCGGTGAACGGCAACCCACTGCGGAAGGGGCTCTGTGGCGTGAGGATTCTGCGTGATCAACCCCACATGCAACTCGTACTTCTCGCGGGACAAGCCGCGAGCGAGTAGAGCGGCTACCTGTTCCGATCCGCCGCCGCCCAGATGCGGAATGAGTAAAAGCAGCTTGAGTTTTTGCGCCACAGTTGTGGCTGTACTATACGCTCCAAAACTTAGTAATTTCCAATAAGTTTGGGGAATTTGCTCGTATTTATTAACTCATGGTGCTACAGTTCCTGTGTTTCCCCCAACAATCTGGAAAACCGTCAGGAGCCTGGCCCTGAGTATGTCCACAACCGTTATACGCCAATTTGCGCCGGTGTTTGCCTCTCGTTCCGTAGAGCCGCCGGCCATCCTGCTGGGTGTCACGGATTCCCAAACCTGCCTGGTTCTGAGGAGCCGGGTGCGCGCACTGCGTGCGGCCGGATTTCGGGTCATGATCGTATCGAGCCCCGGCAAACTGCTGGACGAGACTGCGGCCAGCGAGGGCGTGGAACGGTTCGTTGTTCCCATGCGGCGGGAAATCTCACCTGGGGCGGACTTGATTGCGCTGGTCAGGCTCTGGCGGCTGCTGGGCAAATGCCGGCCAGACATGGTGGAATTCAGCACGCCCAAGGCGGGTCTGCTGGGATCGCTGGCCGCCTGGCTGCGCGGGGTGCCCAGCCGGGTTTACACGCTGCGCGGGCTCAAGCTGGAAACCGCAGCCGGGTTCAAGCGGTTCGTGCTGCTGACGGCCGAGCGGCTTGCGGCAGCCTGCGCACAGGTGGTGCTCTGCAACAGCGAGAGCCTGCGTACGCGAGCTGCGGCTCTGGGCGTGGCGCCGGCGGCCAAGCTTCATCTGCTCGGCGAGGGCAGCAGCAACGGCGTCGATACGGAGCGGTTTTCTCCGGGACCAGCCGTGATGCGCGAGCGGCTCGGCTGCCCGCCCGATGCGCCGGTGGTGGGTTTTGTGGGCCGGCTCACCCGCGACAAAGGCGTGCCGGAGCTGATCGACGCCTTTGACGCCATCCTGCGCGCGCAGCCCGCCGCGCACCTGCTCCTGGTGGGCTGGTTTGACGCGGCCGAGGATGTTCTTGCGGAACAGACGCGCGCCCGCATCGAGAACCATCCGCGCATTCATTGCACCGGCTTTGTGAAGGCCACCGCGCCTTACTACCGGGTCATGGACGTCATGGTGCTGCCTACCTGGCGCGAGGGGTTTCCCAACGTGGTTCTCGAGGCCGCCGCGACCGGAGTGCCGGTGGTGACCACGCTGGCAACCGGTGCGCGCGATTCAGTGGTTCCCGAGGTGACGGGCGTGCTGATTCCTCCCGGCAACCCTGCCGCAATTGCCGATAGCGTACTGAAACTGCTCGGTGGCCCCGGCCGGCGGCGCCGGATGGGTGCGTCTGCCCGAGCCTGGGTCCTGGAGCACTATGTGGATGAGCGGGTGCTGGGGCTGATGGTGGCCTTTTATATGAACTTGCTGGCATCGACGGCGGAGGCAAGCCCGGCGCGGAGGCAGAGCCTGTCCAATATCTCCGCTTTGAGGTAGGCCAGGGATTTACAGCATTTTCGGTTTGAATGTTTACGGTCAAGATTGAGAGCTGTGCTCTCCCACCCTTTGCGCAGAAGACGCGCAAAGGATGGGGCACCCGAATTTTCGTTAACACCTAATTCGAAAATGCTCTAAAGCCCTGACTTACCGGTTCTTAGACAGATTCTAGTCCCGCGACCGTGTAGATTTGTGGTTTCCCAGGTCTCAAAAGCGAGACCTGGGGCACCCAAGATCATGGGTACGATTACAAAATCACCAGGTCACGATACTAGTCTTACCAGAAGTAGGAGGCTACCAGTTCGGGAGGCGAGGGCGTGGTGCCGATGACGGAGACGCGGATGACCGCCTGGAAGTTTTTCGTCTCCCAGTTGGCCGGCGCGTGCTGAATGAGCCCGGCGAAGAGCGCCGGATCGAAGAGAAGACTCGCCGCGCCCTCCGTGCCGAAGGTCCACGTGCCGACTGCAAGAAACACAATCTGTCCGCTCACCGAATCGAAGAGCCTGCAAAGGATTCCATAGTCCACATCGACGTAGGGATTGGGCGGGTGCTTGACGGCTTTCCAGGTCTGCTTTGTCTGCCTGTCAATGAACGCCCGCTCGCCGGTGTTGCTGTCTTCAACAGGAGCGAAGCGGAGATCGCGCGTCATGCGCAGCGTCCAGTCCACTTCGAATCCTCCCAGCAACAGGCTGGGTTGTTCGCGCAGTTGCGAAAATGTGAGCTCCGAGCCCAAGCGCAAATGATACGGATATCGATGTCGAGTTAGAAAATCCGCCGCCTGGCGCAACGCCGCGGCCGGCCCGATGCCGACCCACTCGGTTAATGAGCCGTCCTTTTCCCGCATGACCGGGATGAAGATGAGCAAAGCCGCCCTAGTGGCAAAGACAGGACGCCAGAGCAGGTCAAGCGGATCGGGCTTGTGGTGCAGCAGCGGATACAGACCCGCTGCACCCGCTGCGCCCAGCGTGCAGCCGGCCAGCCATGCGAACCGCCGCCTGTTGAAAGGCCGGGGGGCCGGGGCGAGAGTGACCGCTGGCTCAGGCGCAGCCGCTGGCTCTTCCCGAAGCGTGCAAATGCGCGGCACATAGCTTCCCGGCGGAAGCTCGATACGGAGGCCGTCTTCGGGTGCCGCCTGGTAGTAGTCGGAAAGGCGCTTCCGCAGCTCACCGGCTTTCACGCGCACCAGCGAGAACTCGCCGGGCTCGAAATCGTCGCCTTTTCCAAAGACTTCGCGAGCAATGTTGCGCTCTTTGATCTGCTCTCCGCGACCCTCAACGGTCTCCAGCACAATGTAGCGCAGGAACTCCTGACACCGCTTGCTGCTGACGAAGAAAGGGCTCGTGCAGATCGCTTCCAGGTGCTCTACAGCCTTGCTCATTTTGGATTTGAGCGAATCGGCTGGCGCGCCTTTATTCATGGGCGATAGCGTAACATCGCGTGACATGGGTTCGCAAACATCACGCCAGCGCGGCTATCCTCGCGCGATTGCTGGAGTTGCACGAATGCATGCCGGCATAACATTCACAGGCGCTGCGTGACTTGACAATGTGTTTTGGAATGAACCACTATTCGCCTGAACCTGCAATGCTTCCCCGAGCAATGAATCGTGCAGGGTTCGAGGAGCCGATCAGACTACATCCCTGGCGCCAGCAAGGCGCCTGAACCGTTGCCCGAAGCCGTGCTGCAGGCAGTACGGGTTCGAGCCGAGGCGGTGTGAGAAGACCGTGTTAGCGAAGATAGGGCTGCAACAGGCATTTATGAAAACGATTTCAGATTTCAGCGCCGGTTGTACCGATCGACTGCGAGCAGGAGGCAGCGGGCCACATAGTTCGGCGCGAGTTCCAGGGTTGTTCCCGCCGCCGGCAGCGCACATCCCGACGGGAGCCGGGGGGCAATCCCGCGCGGCGAGTTCCGGCAATCGCCTGGAAGAGGGCCGCGCATCTCTTTGCCGCTGGTTTGACAGACATGCAGATTCCCGTTACTCTACGAAAATCAGCCAGGCCGTGGTTCGGGAAAACCGTGCGCCGGCTAAACCAGTCCATGGTTCATTTATTCAAACTCGCGGCCTGTCGGTGTTGCTGTCGTGGCAACGCGGCGCGAGCGTGTATCCAAGGCTGAATTCCGAAGTCGAACGTACCGGAACGCCAGAGACCCGCCGCGCGACCGAGCGCTGCGGGCTTTTTTGTTTTTTGTTGCAACCGTAGTTCGCATCCGCATCCGCATCCGCTGTCCGGAATCTGCTTCTGGTTCCGATCGCGGAGGGGGCCCCTCAACCGTTGACAACATATCAAATTCAAGCGAGGAGATTTCAGGATGGCCACACAGACGATGTTCGATGAGAAAAATGAAATCAATTACATTTTGGGACCGCATGCCGGGCGATTCGTCTCAACGAGGCACTGGTATCTGGCAGTCTTGCTTCTTGTTCTGCCGCTGCTGCCGCGCGCCGCGCGCGCACAGGTGGATACCGGATCCATCGTGGGCACGGTCACCGATACCACAGGCGCATTTATACCCAGCGTCACCATCACGGTCAAGGACGAGGCGACGGGCCGCACCCGGGTGTCGCAGTCCGGACAGGATGGCGGCTACACGATCAGCCCGCTGAAGATCGGCACCTATACGATGACTGTGGAGAAGACCGGCTTTGAAACTTCGGTGCAGCAGCATATCGAAGTGACGGTGCAGGGTCACCTCGAGATCAATCCGAAGTTGCAGGTCGGCCAGGTCACGCAGGAGGTGCAGGTCAGTTCAAGCGGCACGATCCTGGAGACGCAAAGCTCCTCCATTCAGCAACTGGTGAATCAGAGAGCGATCAACGATCTGCCCTTGAACGGACGCAACTCGGCATTCCTGGCGCAGTTGTCTCCCGGCGTGACTTTTGCGCAGAACGATAGCCGCGGCTTGCAGGCCAGCGGGTCATTCACAGCCAATGGCTCCCGGCGCACGCAGAACGATTACCTGCTGGATGGCATGGATGACAATGTCGCCATTGCCGACCTTGTGAACCAGACACAATACGTGGTTCTGCCGCCGCCGGACGCGCTGCGGGAGTTCACGGTGCAGACCAGCGAGTATTCGGCGGAGTTCGGCCATGCCGCAGGCGCAGTCCTGAATGTGACCACGAAGTCCGGATCGAATGCATTCCACGGCGATCTGTGGGAGTTTGTACGCAACGATTTCTTTGACGCAAAGGACTATTTCGTTCTGAGCACGCAGCGCAAACCGGAGTACAGGCAGAACCAGTTTGGCGGAACGTTCGGCGGCCCGATCGACATTCCCCACTTTTACAACGGTCACGACAAGTCATTTTTCTTTGTGGACTATCAGGGAACGCGCGTTGTTCAGGGAAAGACCTTTACCGAAACCGTACCCACGGGCGCGGAGAACAAGAGTGGATTTACCAACCTGCAGGATCTGATCTCGCTCCAAACCGGGACCAAGACAGACCTGCTTGGGCGCGTATTTCCCAGCGGAACCATTTTCGACCCCGCCACCAGCCGTCCGGTGACCGCGAACCAGGTCGATCCGGTGACCGGACTCACGCCATCAAGCAGTGGAGATGTGCGCGATCCGTTTTATAGCGGCACGATCGGGGGCATGACCAACTTCACCGGCGCCGCGGCCGAAGCGCTCATGAACCAGATACCTTCCACCCGGATCAACTCAGCCGCGGTCGCGCTGCTCGATCTCTACCCTGGGCCAACCTCAAGCGCGCTGACCAACAACTACACGACCAGCCCGGCGGCGACCACGGGCATCAACAGCTTCGACACCCGCTTCGATCATATTTTCAGCGAGAAGGATTCTGCTTTTGCCCGTTACAGCTATAGCTACAACACTCAGTTCCAGCCAAGCCCGTTCCTGGGAGTTGCCGACGGCGGCGCGTCCCGTCCGGGCACAGGCTGGACCGAGGCGCAAAATGAAGCGATCGACGAGACCCATATCTTCTCACCCAAACTTGTCCTGGAGGTGCGCGCCGGCTACAGCCGCGTTGCCGATCTGCGGCAGCAGTTCGATGCGACTGTGCTGGGCATTCCGGCGCAGTACGGCATTCAAGGGATTCCGCAGATCCCGACCAACGGAGGTCTGCCTAACCTAAGCTTTGGACAGCTTGCCACCATTGGTTCGTCCGGCACGAATCCGAGCAGCAAGGCCAGCGATATCTTTCAGGTTTCCGAGAACCTCTCCATCGATGAAGGCCGCCATCAGATCCGTGTGGGGTCAGAGTACCAGTACATTGCCTTCCCCACGTTGACGCCGACTACTTCACGAGGCAGCTTCGCCAACAGCGGCGTCTTCACTTCCGTTGTGAATTCTACCGACAGCTCGACCGACCGCGCGCAGTTCGTTGTCAATCCCGAAGCCACAACGGTCGCCAACGGCATCAGCTATGTGGGCGCGGCAAATTCAGTGGGGGCATCGAATTTTCCGCCCGCATTTCGCCTCGTTCGCCCCGTCGTAGGCGCATACGTGCAGGATAATTGGCGCGTCTTTTCAACTCTGACGCTCAACCTGGGCCTGCGCTGGGATTTTATCGGAGCGCCGGAGGAGAGCAGCGGCCGGTTTGCGGATGTGGTGCCGGCACAAACAGGAACTACATCGGATAACGTATCCAGGATGTACTTTCCCCAATCTCAGATTGCAAATGAACCCACGGCCATCCTGGCATTGCTGGCAAAAGACAACATCGTATTCACTCCGGTAAACGGCAACAGCCTGATACTGGCGCAGAAGACCAACTTTGCGCCGCGTGTGGGCTTCTCCTATCAGATTCTGCCGAAGCTTGTGATCCGCGGCGGAGCCGGCATCTTTTATCAGGGCAACGAAAATCACGGACTGAGCGTCAGCAACTACGTCAACTTCCCCTTCCAGATCACGAGCTCGTACTCCAACGCCAACGCGGTGACGCCGCTCACCCCCACCAACGCGGTTGGAACGCTGCAGAATGGGCTGATCAATGTGCCCCTGACCGCGGCCGCGGCAGCCGCTTCGTCCAATGTGAGTCTCTCGCTGCTGGGAGAGCCGCGCAACGCAAAGACCTCGTATGCGCAGGACTACAACCTGCAGTTTCAATATCAATTGAAGCCAAACACCATTGTTGAAGTCGGATATGTGGGAACGGCCTCGAGGCATGTGCAAGGCGGCATCAACACCAATACGGTCAGCACCATTCTGCCCCCGTCCGCAAATCTAAAGGCAAACTCGTTCTTTCCGGACTTCGCCACCGGTGGAACCTTTATCTCGCGATCCGGCGAGACAAGCTACAACGGCTTGCAGGCAAACGTTGAGCACCGCTTCAGTCACGGCTTCAGCCTGCTGGCCAACTACACGTGGTCGAAATGCCTGGGCGATACCCGCGATTTGCTCGATAACAATGTCGGCAGCTATCGCGCCCCGTATGTTGCGGGGATGGGCATCCGCGCCGATTATGGACTCTGCGACATCAACGCGAGGCGCATTGTGCATGCCAGCGGAATCTACCAGCTCCCCTTCGGCAAAAACGAGCGCTGGCTGAACTCAGGCGCGGCTTCATGGATTGCGGGAGGGTGGTCCATCAACGGGATTCTTTCTGCGCAGGACGGTCAACCGCTGACCGTCGCCTGCACAACGACCAATGCCTCTGGCCTGGGTTGCAACGCGCTCGCCGTGGCAGGGGTCAATCCGTATGCCGGGAGCCACAATGCGCACCAATTCCTGAACCCGGCGGCGTTTGCCAATCCTCCGGCCGCTACAGCGACCTCAGCCAGTCCGGCTAACCTTGGCGGCAGTCCGACCC
>JBAUCP010000068.1:0-4630 GCA_049677625.1 Occallatibacter sp.
TGAGCGAATGATAGCGGGTGCAGGTGAGTGGTGTGGGCAGGCCGGCGAAAACGCCCTTGCCGTCGTGCTCGACCGGGCTGGTTTTGCCGTGCATGAGGGTGCGCGCGCGCACCACCTGCCCGCCAAAGGCTTCGCCGATGGCCTGATGACCGAGGCAGACGCCGAGGATGGGCGCCTTCCCGGCCATGTGGCGGATGAGCGCAACCAGGATGCCGGCCTCGTGCGGTGTGCAGGGGCCGGGCGAAAGCAAAATGCGGTCGGGCTTGAGCGCCTCCACCTCTTCCACCGTCAGCTCGTCGTTGCGGCGGACTTCGACCTCCGCTCCCAGCTCGCCAAGGTACTGGACCAGGTTGTAGGTGAACGAATCGTAGTTGTCGAGGACGAAGACCATCGTGATTCCAGTCTACCGCGAAGGGTGTGGAACATTGCGAATCATGATTCCCTCGCCCGTGAGTAGTTGCGCCCACCAGTCCAAATTTGCAAAACTGGCGATGGCCGGGAGACGAATGGTTCTTCATTTTCTGATTCAGGGGCGCGTGCAGGGAGTTGGCTTTCGCTGGTTCGTTCACCGCGAAGCCAGCGAGCTGGCGCTGCGCGGCTGGGTGCGCAACACCGAGGACGGCCACGTGGAGGTGGTCGCGGCGGGCGAGCCGGCCGATCTGGATGAGCTGCGCGCCAGCCTCAAGCGCGGCCCGCGCGGCAGTCGCGTTGACCGCATCGTCGAGCATGTTCTCGAAGAGCGCGAAGCGGAGGGGCTCGACGCGTTCCGGATCGATGGGGCGTGGTAGCCGCGCAGTGGACAGTGGACAGTTGTCAGTGATCAGTTGTTAGAGCGTTTTGCTACACGCAAAAAACTGACCACTGTCCACTGATCACTGACCACTATAATAAGAAGGGAAGACGAACCGAATCCCGCCTGTTCCCTTCCCACGCAATTTTGAGATTTCATTTCCGAGAAACGAATTGAGGAGAGCTGCGCAGCCATGCCTGACAAAGTAAAGCCGGTGAATGTCGAAGACCTGAAGAAGCTGGTGCGGACAGTGCCGGATTTTCCCAAGCCGGGGATTCTCTTCTATGACATCACCACGCTGCTCAAGGACAAGACCGGCTTTGCGCAGTTGATTGACGCGCTGGCGGCGCATTATCTCGAACAGAAGATTGACCTGGTGCTGGGCATCGAGGCGCGCGGCTTCATCTTCGGGCCGGCGCTGGCTTACCGGCTGAACGCGGGCTTTGTGCCGGTACGCAAGCCGCGCAAATTGCCGGCTCCCGTGGCACGGGTGACCTACGACCTCGAATACGGCTCGGATACGCTCGAGATCCACATGGACGCGATCGCGCCGGGCCAGAGCATCGTGCTGGTCGACGATCTGCTGGCCACCGGCGGCACCATGGAGGCCACGGTGAAACTGGTCAACCAGCTCGGCGGCAAGATCGCCGGCCTGGCGTTTGCCGTCGAGCTCGATTTCCTGAAGGGCCGCGACCGGTTCTCAGAGTACGACGTCTTCAGCCTGTTGCACTACGACGAGTAGCTGCCGCTTTTCAGCATCCCTTCGAAGCCGGTCCTTGCACTTCCTCGGCGGCGTTGTGCTCGTCCGCCAGCAGGGCGCTGTCATCCGCTGCGCCGGCGCCCGTGCCTTCGCGAAACATCTGCGCATCGGCGAAGCGATAGCCGACGTAAACATCCGTGAGCAGGTAAAGAGGATTGGAGGGGTCGTCTTCAATCTTCTTGCGCAACTGGCGGACGAAGGTGCGCAGGTACTCGACCTCTTCGCGGCAGTCGGCGCCCCACACGGCGGTAAGCAGCTTGGCATAGGTCACGACGCGGCCGGCGCGGCTCATCAGGCAGTGGAGAATATCGAACTCCTTGCGCGTAAGGCGCACAAGCTCGCCGCGCTTGGTCACGGTGCGCCTGGCGGGCTCCAGGCGAATCTCTCCAATCTCGATGGGCGCATCCTCGGCGCGGGCCGGGGCGCGGACGCGGCGCACCGCGGCGCGGATGCGTGCGATGAGCTCGCGGGTGCTGAAGGGCTTGGTGACGTAGTCGTCGGCGCCCAGGTCGAGCGCCTCCACCTTGTCTTCCTCCTGATCGCGCACGGTGAGCATCAGCACGGGCAGCCGCGGCGCAAAAGCGCGGATGCGGCGCAGCGTCTCGATGCCGCCAATGCCCGGCATGTTGATGTCGAGCAGGACAACATCGTACACGGCAGCGCGCAGCGCCTGCAGAGCCTCTTCGCCGCGCGAGGCTTCGGCCACCTGAAAGCCCAGCTCGACAAGCGGCGGACGCAGCGCCCTGCGTATGGCCGATTCGTCATCGACCACGAGAATGCGGATGGGTTGCTGGTTCATCGGGTACTTCCCTTCTCAGTGATCGCCGGAATGCCCGCGAAGAACGTGGTTCCTTCATGCTCGTCGCTGGTGACCCACACGTAGCCGCCATGAATCTGCGCCACGCGCTTGGCCACCGAAAGGCCGATTCCGGTGCCGGGTGCGCGGTTGGAGTAATTGGTGGACCGATAGTAGCGGTCGAAGATTCGCTCGCGGTCGGCGATGGGGATGACCGGGCCATAGCTGTGCACGGAAAAGATGGCCTCCGCATTGGTGACCACCACGCCGATGGTGATGGTGGTGCCGTAGATCGAGTACTTGCATGCGTTGTCAATGTACTGGGTGAGCAGCATGATCATCAACTGGCGGTCGCAGCAGAGGGCGAGGCTCTCGTCGTCGAGCCGGACGGCGACTTTCATGCTGGCCAGGCGGTCTTTCAGGCTGGTGAGGATCTCTTCAATCATCGGGCTTACGCTCACCTGCTCGGCGTGGATGGCCACTTCGCCGGCATCGAGACGCGCGGTGGTGAGCAGGCGCGTGGTCAGCTCGCTCAGCGCGGCGGTCTGCTCGTTGATGAGCGAAACCAGCTCGGCCTGGCCCGCCGAAAGCCGGCCCATCTCCACCAGGCCGGTGCCGGCGGCGCGGATGGCGGTGAGCGGCGTCTTGTAGGCGTGGGCCAGCGAGTCAAGCACCGTGGCGCGAAGCTGCTCGGTGCGGCGTTCGGTTTCAATGCGGCTCTCGTTGGCGAAGGCGCGGTAGCGATCGAAGGTGATGGCGATGAGCGAGGCGATGGCGTTGTTGGTGAGCGGGCTGGTTTCGCCGCGCACCACCATGCTGCCGATGGGAACCGCGCCCAGGCGGACAATGCGGCGGCCCACGCCGGTGGCCGGATCGTCGTCAGAGGTTTCGAAGTAGTAGACGTTCTGCGCCATCTCCTGGGGGTCCACGGTCCAGTAGCCGGCCTGATACACCTCGTGCAAATCGGCGTCGAAGATGGCGATGGCTTCAAGCGCAAAGATTTCGTGCACCAGCTCGACAAGCTGCTGGCCGGGCTCGACGTGCAGGTTCATCTGCAGCGTGCGGCGGGTGAACTCGTAGAGATCGTGCATCTGCCCACCCCACGACTCCGCCTCGCGCGCGTGGCCGGTGACCCGCGCCGAGAGCCGGCTGACGGTGAGCGCGACGAGGACGAAGACCAGCACCATGACCGTGTTCGCGGGGCTGGCGGCCAGGGCAAGCTGCGGCTGACGCGCGGTGAGCCAAGTCTGCACCGCAACCGCCACAAGAGAAACGACGACGGCCTGCCAGAATCCGCACAGCAGCGCGATGGGAACGACAATGAGCAGATACAGCAGAACCGAGACCGGAGGCAGCCAGTTGGACCAGTGCGCGAGAGCTGCCACCAGAGCGATGGCCACAATGCCCAGCGCACACTCCAGCACGAACAGCAGCACACGCATACCGGAGCCGCGCGGGGGCCTGCCGAAGACGGAGCGCACGGGGATATAGCTCTGTGACAACCGTAACCCGCTTTCTCTTTTCAAAAAGGAATCTCGGAAACAAGTCTCTGCCCAATGAAGGCGCGTAAGCGTGGCCGGCATCGCTCGCCTGTTCAGGCATTCCGCCGTTCGCGGAGAGTGTCTGCCGCCTGCAACATGCCAGGCAGACAAAAAGAAATTCTAACAGGTTCTTCATTGCATTTTCATGGACTCAGTGACAACGCAATCCGCTCATGCGCGCAACTCCGCGCCAATTGCGGCGATGCGCGCATAGGTAAAGACGAAAAGGCCGCAGGGAAAAACTTTTCATAATCCTCATAAGTTCTTTATGCGCCGTTTGCCAAGCTGATGCTAGCCAGTTACGACCGAACCAACCTAATTCCTCACTACGCGATTGCCAATCCTGACGTTGGGATCTATGTGTTCGTGTGCATGGAGACTGAAGTTCTGAAAAGCGGACAGATCGCGAGGGTCGTTGTGTACGCGACTGCCTGCCGGTTGGCAGATCATCCAGAGTCTTATAACAAACATTCTTTCTTGGAGGGAAGTGCCGATGTTTCTGAAAGTGAATCGCATCCTGCAAACGATGGCCGGTACGACATTAGCCGCGGCGTTGATGGCGGGCGCCCAAACGCCCGCTCCGGCTCCCGATGCCGCTGCACCGGCGGCGCCGGCAGCTCCGGCAGCAGCGCAGGCTCCGGCGCCAGCGCCGGCTGCTCCTGCAGCACCTCCCACGTGGAGCGTTGGCCCCATGGACCTGAGCGGATTCATCGACGGCTACTACAGCTTCAACACCAATCGCC
>JBAUCP010000069.1:0-6164 GCA_049677625.1 Occallatibacter sp.
GCCGAGAAACTGCTGCCAATCGGCGTGCGGCCTGCCATCCAACCTGAAGACAGACGGCAACAGAACCAGCGTCACACTTACGATGAGCGCCGCCATCCACGCCGCGCGCGTCAGGCGGCTCTTCGGAAGCAGCCGGCCACAATACCAGCCCACACGTTGCGCAAGCGTCACGCCAGCAGTCCCTGCGCCACGCTTGCCGGCGTCGTTCCGGTCAGCTTCTGATCCAGGCCCTGGAACTTGTACGTCAGCTTGTTGTGGTCGATCCCCAGGCAGTGCAAAACAGTCGCGTTGAAGTCCCGCACCGGCACAGGGTCCTTCACCACGTTGTAACTGTACTCATCCGTCTCGCCGTAGGTGATGCCCGGACGCACACCGCCGCCCGTCATCCATGTCGTGTAGCAGCGGGGATGATGGTCGCGTCCGTAGTTTTCCGGCGTCAACCCTCCCTGGCTGTAGACCGTGCGCCCGAACTCGCCGGCCCAGATGACCAGCGTGTCGTCAAGCAGGCCGCGGCGCTTGAGGTCGGTTACCAGCGCATAACAGCCGCGGTCCGTCTCCTGGCACAGAATAGGCAGCACTCCGGTCACGTCGCCGTGCACGTCCCATCCGCGCTTGTAAATCTGCGTGAACCTTACGCCACGCTCGGCCATGCGCCGCGCCAGCAGACAGTTGTAGGCGAACGTGCCGGGCACCTTCGCGTCCGGACCATATAGATCCCACGTGGACTGCGGCTCTTTGCTCAGATCCACAAGCTCCGGCACCGAGGTCTGCATCCGGTAAGCCATCTCGTACTGCGCAATGCGCGCATTCGTCTCCGGATCGCCCAGCTCGGCAAGCGTCTGCCGGTTTATCTCCTCCACGGCGTCGAGCATCTTGCGGCGTACTTCGCGATCCACGCCATCCGGATCGCTCAAGTAGAGCACCGGATCGCCGCCGGATCGCAGCCCCACGCCGGCATACTCTGAGGAAAGATATCCGCTGCTCCACAACCGCGACGAAACCGGCTGGTTATTCTCCTTCGGATTCACCTTGGTCTGCAGCACCATGAAGGTGGGCAGGTTGTCGTTCATGCTGCCCAGCCCGTAAGAAAGCCACGAACCCAGGCAGGGCTTGCCTGCGTTCATGTTGCCGGTGTTCATGAGCATGATCGCGGGCTCGTGATTGATCGCGTCTGTATTGGTCGACTTGACGATCGTCAGGTCATCGACCATCTGCGCCGTATACGGCAGCAGATCGCTTACCCACGTCCCCGATTTGCCGTAGCGTTTGAAGGCCCAGTGCGAGGGCGCAATAGGAAAATGTGCCTGACCCGCGGTCATGCCCGTCAACTGCTGCGTGCCGCGCACCGAATCGGGGATGTCCTGGTTGTAGAGCGCGGCCAGATTTGGCTTGTAATCGAGCAGGTCCATCTGCGGCGGCCCGCCGGACATGAAGAGATAAATCGCGCGCTTGGCCTTGGGCGCGAAGAGAGGCAGCCGCAATTCCTGAGGCGACAGCGGACGCGATTGCGGCGATGTGTTCTGCGTATCTCCGCTTGCTCTGCACTCGCCCAGCAGGCTCGCCAGCGCCGCCCAGCCCAGCACCTTGCCCGAGCGGCCCAGAAAACTGCGCCGCGTCTCGATCGCCGCCCATTCCTGCTTCAGGCCCGCGGGGATTGGCAGGCCCATCACATCGGGGCCTTGCTCGCAATCGGTACAAAGCGGATGTTGCTTCATAATGCCTCCGTCAACTACTTCGTCACCGTCTCGTCCAGGTTCAGCATTTCGCTCGCGACCATGGTCCACGCGGCCAGTTCCGGCTCGGGAATCGATACATCGCGCTTCTCTTCGCCCACATTCACGAGTGCATCTGCAGCCTTGGGATCGGCTGCATAGTGCTTCTGCATCTGTTGGAGCGATCCTTCAAGAACCGCCGCCATTTGCGGGCGCGGATCGTGCGAGAGCAGAATCTCGCTCAACAGGTCGATGCGTTGCTCCGGCTGCTTTCCGCCCTCGAGAATCACTCGTTGCGCGAGCGCACGCGCGGCCTCAACCCACTGCACATCGTTCATGGTCACCAGCGCCTGCAGCGGCGTATCCGTGCGCTGACGCCGCGTGCACACGGCATCGCGCATCGGCGCGTCGAAGGCATCCATATCCGGCATGGTCGCCATGCGCTTCCAGTAGGTGTACATGCTGCGGCGGTAGAGTGCGTCGCCGTGCTCCTGTACATAATCGACCGTGTCGCTGGTGGGATAGCTCACCTGCTCCCACACATTCGGCGGCTGGTAGGGCTTCACGCTCGGGCCGCCAATCTTGTTCACCAGCAGTCCTCCTGATTGAAGTGCGATGTCGCGCAGCATCTCCGCATCCATGCGGAAGCGCGGCCCGTGCGAGAGCAGCAGATTCTTCGGGTCTTTCGCAAGCTGGTCGGGCGTGGACTTCGCGCTCTGCCGGTACGCCGCCGACATCACCATCAGCTTGTACATGTGCTTCATGTTCCATCCGCTCTCGCGGAACTCGACTGCGAGCCAGTCGAGCAGCTCGGGATGCGACGGCCGCAGGCCCATGATGCCGAAGTCTTCCGTGGTCTCGACAATCCCGGTTCCGAACAGCTCGTACCACATGCGATTCACTGTCACCCGCGCCGTGAGCGGATTGTCGGGGCTCACCACCCACTTGGCCAGCGCCAGCCGGTTGTGCGGCTCGCCCGCAGGCAGCGGAGGCAGGTAATGCGGAGTGTTCGCTTCCACTCTTTCGGTGCGCGCAGTGTAGACGCCGCGCGTCAGCAAGTTGGCATAGGCGAGCGAAGGCTTCTCCCACGCCACGAGCGTGATGTCGCCGCCCTCGGAAAGCTTGACGAGCTGCGCATTCAACTGCGCGATCTGGGCTTCGATCGCCCGGTAAGATTTGTCTACGCTGTTGAGGTAGAACTGGCTCACCGCGTGCCACTGATCGTCATTCCACTGGCCGACTGGCTTGGCGGCCAACTCGGCAACATAGTCCTCGAAAGGCAGCCGCTTCGCTTCTTCGGGTGTCAGCGCGCGTCCATAAAGCCGCACATCCTGATAGCGTGTATCGTGAGCGGGCGATGCGTCAGGATAGCGCCAGCCGAGCTGCATCGGAGCTTGCGTGCGTATCGTCGCCTTATCGAGCGTGTCGGAGACCGTGTGCGTTGCAACCGGCGCTCCATCGACGTAGATTCTTACGCCGGATGCCTTGCCCGACCCGTCGTAGGTGAAGAAGACGTGCCTCCACTCGCCATCGAGAGGCAAAGGATCGACTGTCGAAACCTTGATGGCAATCTTCGGCGTGGTGTCCTTGGCCATCTCCGGCGCTTTCGGCTTGGGCTTGTCGTCTTTTTTGGCTTCTTTCTTGGGAGGCGCTTTCTTCGTCTGCGGCTTGTTGGGCGCGAGGTCCTTTGCCGTCAGGTCAGTCGGTGTGGGGTAATGGAATGTCTCCGTCTTTTGCAGTCCTTTCTTCACCGGGGCCTGCTTGGGCGCTTCTTCTTTCGGCGACTCATTGACCAAGTCGACCGAGAGAATCCCTTTTTCGATGGACAAATCCCAGCCACGGTTGTGCTGTGTCGTGTCCATCTTCGCAATCAGCGCGCCGGACGTATTCTCCACCGTGTAGTTGGGCGCGGAGCGCAGCATGATCCATCCGCCCGATGAGAACGCCTGGTTCCAGTCGTAGTCGCCGGTCTGGCCCAGCATGATCCGCGTACTGGTGTCCATGCGGAAGTCGGGCCACAGCCAGGTGGTCTCGCCCCATTGCGGCTTCGACTTGCCTATGGGGAAGCTCGCGGGGCTCGCGTTCGGCGCGCTGTTCTTGAGCACTTCGCCTCCGCCCTCGTCGAGCCGCAGGCGAAGCATCAGCTTGTCCACGGCTACCGGCTGCGGCTGGTCCTGTCCATGCTGAAGCCATTGCTCCACCAGGGTGCGCTCCTGCACGCGCATGGCTCTCAACTGCCCGGCAAGCTCTGAGCGCTTCGCAAGCACCTGATCGTAGGCGCCCTGATTCTGCGCCTTCGGAATCCTGACAACCGGCGTCCACACCGGACGGTCGCCGTTAAATGGCCTCTCGTCGATGTTGTTGAAAAAGGCGGTGAGCGCGTAGAAATCCTTCTGCGTCGTCGGATCGTATTTGTGATCGTGGCAGACAGCGCAGCCCACTGTGAGGCCCATGAATGTGGCGCCGAAGGCCTCCGTGCGCTCGCGTGCCATGTTTACGCGCAACTCTTCGGGGATGGTTCCGCCCTCGTTGCTGCTCACGCCCAGGCGCACGTAACCGCTGCCGATCAGCGGATCCAGATTTTTCGCCGGCATCAGGTCGCCGGCGATCTGCTCCATGGCGAATTGATCGAAGGGCTTGTTGCTGTTGAACGAGCGAATCAGATAGTCGCGATACGGCCAGATGTCGCGGCTGTTGTCGAAGTGCAATCCGTACGTGTCGGCGTAGCGCGCGTAATCCAGCCAGTATCGCGCCCGCTGCTCACCGAATGTGGGCCTCGCCAGCAGCCCGTCCACTAGATGCTCGTATGCCTGCGGCGAGGTGTCTTTGTTGAAAGCCTTTACTTCCGCAGGCGTAGGCAGCAGGCCGGTCAAATCCAGCGTCACCCGGCGGATCAGCGTCTCCTTATCCGCCTCGGGCGAGGGCTGCAAACCCTCCTTCTGCATCCGCGAAAGGATGAACGCATCGATTGGCGTCTTTATCCAGTTCGCGTTCGCAACCGCCGCGGGCAGGGCCGGACGAACCGGCTTCTCGAACGCCCAATGCGGCCGGTAGACCGCGCCTTCCTTGATCCACTCCTTCAGGACGGCGATCTCCTCCGGCTTCATCGGCTTGGCTTCGCCCTGCGCGTTCTGCGGCATCAGATAGTGCGTATCGTGCGACTCGATGCGCTTGATGAGTTCGCTCTTCTCCGGATACCCAGGGACGATCGCGTCCGGATGCCCAGGGCGCTTCTTCATCGCCGATTCCGCCAGATCGAGCCGCAGCCCTGCCTTGCGCATCTCCGGGTCAGGCCCGTGGCAACTAAAGCAGTGGCTGGCCAGGATCGGCTGCACATCCTGATTGAAATCGAGCTGTTGGGCGATCTTAGGTTTGTTTGTCCGGCAGCCCACGGTCGATCCCAGCAATGCAATTACGATAAGCAGCGGTGAAGCGGAGCGGCTGAAGCCGCGAGCAGCGCATCCGCCGTTAGTGTCTTGGAAGTTGCCGCCCGCATGCATCGGAAAAGACCCCTCTTGTTTTAATTCTGACTCTCGCGCTGCTCTTTGAACAGGAGCAAAACCCAACACAGAATTCCCTCAAAATCCAGACCAGCAAATTCTATGCTTTTACTTTCCAGACTACTGATCTACCCTCGAATCAAACACATCGATTGTACATCCACATTGGCCCACTTCCCCGGCGGAACTGGCCCCATGATCCACTTACTTAACGGTACCGCTTGCGCTTTAGTGCGTTTTCGAATTAAGTGTTAACGAAAATTCGGGTTGTGATGCGGGTCTTGCTTGAGCACCGGGATTTTCGTCTCCAGCTTTCCGCTTGACTGCTCAACACGGTTACAGCTATGGTGGCCTCCAAGGTGAAGACGCCTCTTTGGCCCCTGCTTTTCAAGAGCTTGCAGTGGAGCGCGGCAAGCATCCGCTGATTCGAGCTTTAGGCGCACGTTCAGTTGCCGCAGGGCTTTCCTGGCGGGCTGAGACGATTGGATGGGAAGTCTGGACCCGCGCCATCGTGGATGCTAATGGCGGTTGCACTTTTTTGTGCACAGCAGGCGTAGAATCTGTGCTGCACGCGCACTCAACTGTCTGGGTGCGTCAGTCCACTCGGATTGAACGATGAGCCCGAAGTTTTCGCACGACTTCGACCAGCTGCCAGGCTGCGCTCCAGCATTGGATCGACTGAGGAGGAACTGGATTGGAACCCGTGGACGCTCGGACCGTTGGTGATGTGACCCTGCCTGCCCAGGAGCAGCGTCAAAGGCAGATCCAGAGAATTCTTCAATCCGCCGCTTTTCGCAACGCTACCATGCTCCAGCAGTTGCTTCAATTCCTGACCGTCTGGGCTTACGAACGTAGTGCGGAAACGCTGAAGGAATACACCATCGGAGTGGAAGCCCTCGGCAGGCCGCATGATTTCGATCCAAAGATAGACACCATCGTTCGAGTCCAGATC
>JBAUCP010000070.1:0-18964 GCA_049677625.1 Occallatibacter sp.
CCGCCGTTCTGCCGCGCGGCGCGGGCACCAGCTCGGCCGGCCAGGGTGTCAACGTGGCCGTGGTCTTTGACTACTCCCGCCACATGAACGCGCTCACCTCCATCGATCCCGATGCCAAGCTGGCCCGCGTGGAGCCGGGCATTGTCCTCGACCGGCTGCGCGACGCGGCGGAGGTGCATCAGCTCACCTACGCGCCCGACCCCGCCACGCACTCGCGCTGCACGCTCGGCGGCATGATCGGCAACAACAGTTGCGGCGTGCATGGACTGCTGGGCGGCAAGGTCGTAGACAACGTGGAATCTCTCGACGTGATTCTTTACGACGGCACGCGCCTCACCGTTGGCCCGACCTCGCCCGCGCAGCTCGAGACGCTCCTACACTCCGGTGGGCGCGCGGGGCAAATCTACGCGGGCCTCGCGCGCATCCGCGACCGCTACTCCGATTTAATTCGAAAGAAGTTTCCGCGCATCCCCCGCCGCGTCTCCGGCTACAACCTCGATGAGCTCTTGCTCGAGGGCAACTTCAACGTAGCCCGCGCACTGGTCGGCTCCGAGGGGACGTGCGTCAACATCGTCTCTGCCACGCTCAATCTCACCTCCAGCCCGCCGCATCGCGTGCTGGTCGTCCTTGCCTTTGCTGACGCATTCCTGGCCGCCGATGCGACCCCCGCCATCCTCGAGCACCGTCCCATCGGCCTGGAAGGCTTTGACGCCACCATGGTCAACTACATGCGCAAAAAGGGCCTCGCCGTCGACGACGTAGCCCTGCTCCCGCCCGGAGGCGGATTTCTGCTTGTCGAGCTCGGCGCATGGGACGCAGCCGAGGCACAGGCAAGAGCGGAGGCTCTGGCCCGCGCCGCGCCCACGCTGCCGGCCTCACCCACCGCGCGAATTTACTCAACGGCCGACGCCGCACGCATCTGGCATGTGCGCGATTCTGCGCTCGGCACGACAGTTTTCGTTCCCGGCGAACCCAATGGATGCGAGGGCTGGGAAGATGCGGCTGTTCCGCCAGAACGGCTGGGCGACTATCTTCGCGGCCTCACCGCTCTGATGAGCGAGTACGGCTACCGCACGCCGATCTACGGCCACTTCGGCCAGGGCTGCGCGCATCTGCGTCCCAACTTCGACTTCCGCACCGAGGAAGGCGTCCGCAGCTTCCGCGAGTTCATTGAGCGCGCCGCGGACCTGGTGCTCGGCTTCGGCGGCTCGCTCAGCGGCGAACACGGAGACGGGCAGGCGCGCGCTGTTCTGCTGCCCAAGATGTTCGGTCCCGAGCTGGTGGAGGCTTTCCGCGAGTTCAAAGCACTCTGGGACCCTGACAACCGCATGAATCCCGGCAAGCTCGCCGATGCCGTGCGCGTCTATGATCCCATTGAGAATCTCCGCCACTTCCACAGCTCTCCTCCAAAGGGTAAAGGGGCGGAAGCCCAGCTCGCGTTGAAGGCGGATGGTGGATCGCTCCTTCACGCAACGGAGCGCTGTGTAGGCGTGGGCGCCTGCCGCAATACCGAAGGCGGCGTAATGTGTCCCAGCTACCGCGCCACGCTCGAAGAGAAGCACTCCACGCGCGGACGCGCTCATCTGCTCTGGGAGATGCTTGCCGGCTCGCTCAAGCAGGAAGGCTTTCGCAGCCGCGCCGTGCACGAAGCGCTCGATCTCTGCCTGAGCTGCAAGGCCTGCAAGACCGAGTGCCCGGTCCAGGTGGACATGGCCGCGTACAAGTCAGAGTTCCTGGTGCAGCATTACAAAGGCCGCCTGCGCCCGCTCCAGCACTATGTCTTCGGCTTCGCTGACCGCCTGGCCCGTTTTGGCTCTTTTGCTCCCTCGCTGACCAACGCGCTGCTCAACGGCCCCATTACCAGCACGATCATCAAACGCGTCGCCGGCATAGCGCCGGAGCGGCAACTGCCGCGCCTTGCAAGCGAGAGTTATCAGCGTCTTCGCAGGGCCGCAAACAGAGCGCAGATGCCGGGTGCCCCAGGTCTCGATTCTGAGACCTGGGAAACCACAAAGACGAACGCGCCACAACCGGTCCTCCTCTGGCCCGATACCTGGAATAACTACTACCACCCCTCAACCCTCGCGGCCGCCGAATCCGTGCTGACGCAGGCCGGCTTTCAGGTTCAAGTTCCGCAGGGTCACATCTGCTGTGGCCGCCCGCTCTACGATTTTGGCTTGCTCACCCATGCCCGCGCTTACCTGGCCAACGTCCTCGAGCGCATGGCCGCGCACATCGACGCAGGTACTCCGTTCATCTTCCTCGAACCAAGCTGCGCCAGCGTCTTCAAGGACGAATTGCTCGAACTCCTTCCCAACGATCCGCGCGCCGCGCGCCTGCAGCAGCAGGTCTGGCTCCTCGCAGACTGGCTTGCAGCCAAAGCGCCGAACTTCGCCGCGGGCCGCCTTACCGGCGCGCACATTCTGGTGCATGGGCATTGCCATCACAAAGCCGTCTTCGGCGGGCCGGCGAGCGAAATCTCGCTCCTCCGCCAGGCCGGCGCCACGGTTGAGCCCATCCAGGCCGGCTGCTGCGGCATGGCCGGTCCCTTCGGCTTTGAGGCCGATAAGTTCGAGGTCTCGAAGATCATCGCCAACGACGGGCTGCTTCCAGCGGTTGAATCCGCCGATCAGATGACCATCATCGTGGCTGACGGCTTCAGTTGCCGCGAGCAGATTGCGCAGCTCTCGAATCGGCGCGCTCTCCACTTTGCTGAAGTCCTTGCGCACAGTTGCAGTTGCGGCGAATAGGACCCCTATTCCCGTCGAGCGTCTTACAACTCCACACCGCTTCATGGCGTCCAAGGCAAAGGGACTGCCGGGAGTGCCGTTATTTTCGTAATGTGCGCCATTTTCTGCCGCGCCGCATCCAATGTACATTTGCGATGAAGCGGTGAGTTTTGATACGCTCAGGCATCCTTTAAGCAGAATGAAAAGGAGACATTTTATGGCAGACGACTCAAAGTCATACGGTTTGGCATGGTTTGTGGCGGGGTTGGGGATCGGCGCTCTGGTCGGCATCCTTTATGCCCCCAAGAGCGGCCGCGAGACCCGCGAGGAACTCGCCAGCAGCGCTCGCGAGGGAAGCGAGTTTCTCCGCGCCAAGACCCGCCAGGCTGCCGAAGAAGTAAGCGCCTTTGTGGACAAGAGCAAAGAGCAGATGACCGCAATTGTGGACAAAAGCAAGGAGCAGGTGAGCGAATACGTGGACCGTGGCCGCGCGCAGTGGGAAGAGTTTGTCGAGCGCGGCAAGAATCTGGTTGCCGACCAGACCGGGCGGGTGACCGCAGCGGTTGAAGCCGGGCGCCAGGCATACAACTCCACGACCACCGAGTAACGCCGGCATTTCGAGCAAAGCCGGGCACCGGCCCGGCCTCGTTCCCATAATCAGTCTCGGAGCTGCGCGGATTTGACCGCATGCTCCGGGCCCAAACCTCCGTTTACCGAAGGAAGCGCGTTCGATTCAATGGACCATCTCGATCCTCAGACCGCCCAGCTTATCTTCGCCGGAGTCGCCGCTCTGGCGCTGCTGCTGCAAGCCCTGGTTCTGCTCGCAATCTTCTTTGGCGTTCGCAAGGCAGTTTCCACACTGCGCGAAGATTTTGACGACCTGCGCTCCTCGGTGATGCCCTTCGTCAAGGACGCCCATGAAGTCTTTACGCGTGTGGCGCCGAAGATCGAAGAGACGACCGCCGATGTGGCTGAGCTTACTCACTCGCTGCGCGCTCAGTCCGAGGATTTGAAGGCGGCGACTGCCGAGATCATCGAGAAGGCGCGCCGCCAGGCCGGGCGCATCGATTCGATGACCACAGCCGTTCTGGACGCTGCCGACCGCGCTGGCACATTTGTGAATGATGCGGTATCCAAGCCCATGCGCCAGATCTCCGGCATCCTGGCGTCCGTCAAGGCTGTCGTAGACACCCTGCGCGCGCCCGAGCCTGCAGCGCGCACACGCGCAAACCATAAACCCGGCGACCCGGAGATGTTCGTATAGCTGGAAAAGATCTTGTGGAAGCAGCCAGGCCGATCACGTCGACTTAAAAAATCCATCCCCCGCCCACGACTTCATCGCCGTCATAAAACACGGCTGACTGCCCCGGCGTGACAGCGCGCTGCGGCTCGTCGAAGGTTGCAAGCACCTCTTCTGCGCCCGCAGGCTCAAGCGTGGCCCACGCCGGCTCATGCCGGTGCCGGATCTTGGCCCGCACCCGCATGGGCCCGGTCAACTCCGCAATGCTGATCCAGTTCAGCCGCCGCGCGCGCAGCGTCCGCGCAGCCAGCTCCGCATCCGCGCCCACCGTCACCCGATGGCTTGCCGGGTCAATATTCAGCACGTAGAGCGGCGTGGGCGATGCCACGCCCAGTCCCTTGCGCTGGCCAACCGTGAAGTTCGAGATTCCCTCGTGACGCCCGATCACCGCTCCGTTCGCCGCCACCAGCTCGCCCGCCGTCTCCGGCATCTCCTCACCCAGATCCTCGAGATACGCGGCGATGAACTGCTTGTAGTCGCCGCCGGGGATGAAGCAGATCTCCTGCGAGTCGGGCTTTTCGGCCAGCCGCAGCCCATGCTGCCGCGCAATTGCGCGCACCTCAGGCTTGGTGAGCTGCCCCAGCGGAAACAGGGTGTGCGCCAACTGCTCCTGGGTAAGCCCGAAGAGGAAATAGGTTTGGTCCTTGGCCAGGTCAGCAGGCCGCTTCAGAATCCATCGTCCCCGTTGCGGATCGTACTCATTCACCGCGTAGTGGCCGGTCGCAATCCGCTCCGCGCCAATGCTTCGCGCCGTCTTCAGCAACTGGTCGAACTTGATGTGGTCGTTGCACAGCGAACAGGGAATCGGCGTTCGCCCGGCCAGGTACTCGTCCACAAACGGCCGCACGACATCCTGCTCGAACCGCTCCTCCTGGTTCACCACGTAATAGGGAATGCCCAGTTGCTCCGCCACGCGCCGCGCGTCGTATACATCGTCGATCGAGCAACAGCGGCCCGCCTTCGGCGCATCCGGAATGCCGTGCTTGCCTGCCAGCCGCGTCTGGTCCCAGAGCTGCAGCGTGAGCCCGACACCGGCGTTGCGCGAGTCACCCCCATCCTGCGAGTCGTGGGCGCCCGCGCGAGCGAGGATCGCCGCCACCGTCGAGGAGTCAACCCCTCCGGACATGGCTACCGCAATTGTTGTCTGCTCGCTCACAAATTTCTCCAAAGAAGCGGAGTTAGCGTTGCTAGCGGTGTTAGCGGAGCTAGTTGTACTGACTCCGCTCCACACGCCCTCATCCCGCCCGTGCCCCATCCTTGCGCCTTTTTCCTTGCGCAAGGGTGGGAAAGCACGAATCTGAAAATCATCCCGCCGTCCCCGCCGCCACCGGCGAAAGCGCGCGCAAATGCTCCACGGCCTGCGGAACCACGCGCAATGCATAATCCACATCCGCGTCGGTCGCCGTCTTCAGCAAGCTGAACCGCAGACTCGCCCGGGCCGCGCTCTTGTCCAGGCCCATGGCCATCAGCACGTGGCTCGGCTCGGTCGATCCGGAGTGGCATGCCGATCCTCCGCTTACGGCCACACCCTTCAGATCGAGCGCAATCACCAGCGCCTCGCCCTCCACCTGCTCAAACCGGATATTGGTCGTATTCGCAGTGCGCGGCGCGCCGGCGCCATTCACGCCCGTGCCCGGAATTGCGAGAATCCCCGCTTCGAGCCGGTCGCGCAACGCGGCCACGCGCTCGAGTGTCCCATCTTCCAGGCTCGCCGAGGCCAGCTCCACGGCCTTGCCCAGGCCCACAATGCCGGGCACATTCTCGGTTCCCGCGCGCTGCCGGCGCTCGTGGCTTCCGCCCACCAGCAGCGGTTCCACAGGCGTTCCGCGCCGCACATACAGCGCGCCCACGCCCTTGGGCCCATGAATCTTGTGGGCGCTGATGGAGAGCAGATGGCACCCGAACCGCTTAACATCAAACGCAACCTTGCCCGCGCCCTGCACCGCATCGATATGGAAGAATACCCCGGCCTCGGCCGCAATCTTCCCGATCTCTTCCACTGGCTGCAGCACGCCGGTCTCATTATTGGCCAGCATCACACTGATCAGCCGCGTCTCGGGCCGGATCGCGCACCGAATCGCCTCGGGATCGATCAGCCCATTCTTGAGCGGCGCGACAAACGTAACCTCCACGCCGCGCTCCGCCACGCGGTCTGCCGCGCGCAACACGGCCGAGTGCTCTATCGAAGTGGTGATGAAATGGTCGCCCGCACGCAGCAGCCCGAAGATGGCCGAATTGTCACCCTCCGTGCCGCCGGAGTTGAACACCACCTCAGCTTCGCGGCAGTTGAAAAACTCGGCCAGCGTCTCCCGTGCCCGGTCGACGGCGGTCCGCGCTGCCTGCCCCGGCTGGTGGATCGACGAGGCATTCCCGAACTGCTCCATCCAGTACGGACGCATCGCTTCCATCACCTCTGGCAGCAGAGGTGTGGTGGCGTTAGCATCCATGTATACGCGGGTCAAGGCGCAGGTTCTCCTGGTTAAATTGTACGGGGAATTGGATTTTCATGCGACTTTTGCCCCGTCTATCGGCCGCGTCAGCCGCGCCAGTTAGAATGCTCGAAAGTGCAGTGTTGCGCCGATCGGATGCTGACTCATGGGGAAAGACTTAACTGGAAATCGGATCGGGAGTTCGCTCGCTGGCCCGCGCATCCTGATCCTCGGCGCCGCCGGCCAGCTCGGAGTCGAGCTCCGGCGCAGCTTTGCCGCCTCAGGCCACATCGTGGCGCACATCACGGCGGTTGATCGCAATGCCGGCGACCTCGCCAACCCTGCGCAGATCCGGGCGCTCATTCGCAGCGTCCAGCCAGAGATCATTCTCAATGCCGCAGCCTACACGGCCGTCGACCGCGCCGAATCCGAACCGCAGATTGCGCACGCCATCAATGCCGAAGGGCCGCGCGTGCTGGCGGAAGAGGCGCTGAAGCTCAACGCACTGCTCGTTCACTACTCCACGGACTACGTCTTCGACGGCTCCAAGTCCGGCCCCTGGAAGGAGACCGATACGCCCAACCCGCTCAGCATCTACGGCGCGTCGAAGCTGGCCGGCGAACAGGCGATTCAAAGCGTTGGCGGACGCTATCTCATCTTTCGCACCAGTTGGGTCTACGGCCCGCATGGGAAGAACTTCCTGCTCACCATGCTTCGCCTGGCCCGCGAGCGCGACCGGCTCTCAATCGTCATTGACCAGATCGGCGCGCCCACCACGTCTATCGAACTGGCCCGCGCCACCCACGCCGTCGTCACCGGCATTCTCGCCGGCCGCTTCGGCGCCGCGCAGGACTGGACCAGCATCTACCACATGACCTGCACCAGCTCGACTTCCTGGTTCGGCTTCGCCCAGGCCATCTTCGCACGTGCGGCTGCCCTCCTGGGCGACAAAGTACCCGAGCTGACGCCAATTCCCACTGAGGACTTCCCCACGCCGGCTGCGCGCCCACGCAACTCGGTCCTATCGAACGAAAAGCTACACGCCCGCTTTGGCGTCCAGCTCGCGTCGTGGGAGTCCGCTTTGGAAGAAGTCGTCGATTGCCTCAAGAACAAATCCTCGCAATAGGACGAACTGCTTCTGGCCCTTCGTGCTTGACACCGCCATGATGCGGCCTCCGATAATCGGTGCCATGCGGTTTTTCGGTTGTGTCGCCTCGGTTTTCTTTGCCTCCACTCTCTTCGCTCAGCAGGCCGTGCAGCTGGTGGCTCCGCCAGCGTCCACAGCGCAACCGGCAGACACCTTCCGCTTCGTCTCCGATGGCCCTGCCGGACTTGGCTGGTCGCGGCCCGATGAAGTCGCGCGCAAATACTTCCACGAAAATCTGCCCGCGCTCTTCGAGCGCACGCTCGCGCTCGACGCCGATATCCCTCCCCACGTCACACTCCGCTGGCTCTTTACCGGCCCGCGTGCCGGGTTCACCGTCGAGCTCACATCGAGCAAGATCCGCATCGCGGAACGCTACTACGACTCGATGGGTCTCTATGAAGGCCAGGGCAACTACCCTGAGAAAACCACATTCACCGACGAGCGCCAGTACACCGGCCAGCCGCGCACGCTCACCGTCATTGCCGATGCACATCTCGCCGTCGAAGTGCTGGTGAACGGCGAGCGTGTTCTGGAAGCACCGCTGCTCTTCGACGTCACGCGCCACCAGTTGATGCTCTCGGGTTCGCGCTCCACGCATGAAGTGGTCGAAGGCGCGCTGCTCCAGCCCGACATGAAGATGGCCTCCGTCACCATCAATCCATCTGAGGTTCACCAGACCATGCTCGGCTTCGGCGGCAGCCCCAGCATTCCCGCTTATGAGGAGCTGAGCGACGCGGGCAAGCGCGAGTACTGGAAGATTTTGAAGAACTACAATCTGCTGCTCTTTCGCGAATACCCGATGGGAAGTCAGCTCAAGCCCGACCTGAGCAACCTGGAAGACCTGCAGGACGCCACGCCGCACTACTACGGCGATAATTTTCCCAACAGCGAAGTTTCGAGCTTCGATTACAGCCGTCACATCGTCGATCTCGGCGGCAGCGTCATTTACGAGCTGTGGGCGCTGCCCTCGTGGGCCACCGTGCCGTACAGCGGCGCCAATCAAACCGACACCTGGAACAAACCGATCAAGCGCGTCGCCAATCCCGACGAGTACGCGCGCATAGTTGTCGAATACTGCAAAAAGGCGCAAGCTGCCACCGGCGCTGCGCCGCTCATCGTTGGAGTAGAGAACGAAGTCGATCAGCCGCCGCAGGTCTTCAGCGCCATGGCCGTCGCGCTGCGCCGCGAACTGGACAAGGCCGGCTTCACGCACACGCAGATTCACATGGCCGACGCGAGCTTCATGGCCCTCGGCATCGAGCGCGCCAACGAACTGAGCAAAGACACCGATGCCTGGCGCGACCTGGACTACGCCACGACCCACGAGTACGACTTTCAGGAGTTCGCCGCGAACCCCGACATGTACGACGCGCGCATGAAAGCCATGCATGATGCCGCGCGCGGCAAGCCGTTTCTCGCCAGCGAAATCTGCTTCAACGATCCGCACCTGCAGGAGCCGTCGTATCGCATCGCCTTCGCCGCCGCGCAGCTCTATCACAAGAACCTCACCGTACTCGACGCAGTGGCCATCCTGTATTGCTGGACTATCCTCGATGTCGAGCAGCCCACCTTCGGCGGATCGCGTTCGCTACTCGTGCCCGATCGCGTCAATGGCTGGGTTCCTGTTGCTTCGAGCTTTGAGTTGCGTGTGCTCGGCGCATACAGCCGCCACATCCTCAAAGGCATGAAGCGTATCGGCGTCGAAAGTCCAGATCCCGATCTGCTCGCCACAGCTTTTGCCGGCGACGGAAACGAAACCCTCGTGCTCGTCAACCGCGCGTCAACGGCCCGCAAGATCACTGTGCAAGGCACAGCCGGCAGTTGGAATGAGATCGAACGCACCGGCCCTGAAGAAGCCAACGCCGTCTCCGCCGTCCCTGCCGATCTCGTTATTCAGCCCGGAGAAATTGCCGTCCTCTCCACTATCAAAGCCGAGTAGACCATGAACCGCCGCATCTTTCTGCGCAATGCCGTCGCCGCAGCCGCGGTGTCGAGCACCGCTCCGCACCTTCTGCTCTCGCAAAGCAGCGCGCCTACGAGCGCTGAGCCGATCCGCGCAACGCTCAACCTCGATGAAGCCACAACGCTCGCGACCATCCCTCCCGATTTCATCGGCCTCAGCTACGAATCCGCGCAGCTCGCCAATCCAGCTTTCTTTTCGGCAACAAACACCGCGCTCATCGCCCTCTTTCGCGATCTGAGCGCCGATGGCGTTCTCCGCCTCGGTGGAGGCACCAGTGAATTCACTGCCTTCACTACGCAAGAGCCATCCGGGCCGCCGCCCTTTGACGCCGTCGGTCCCGACACCAGCAAAAACATCAAAGACGACACGCCCATCACACCTGCAAGCCTGCGCAATCTTCGCGCGTTTCTTGACGCAGCAAACTGGCGCTGCGTTTACGGGCTCAATCTTGGCCGCGGCCCCGTCACGCGCGCCGCTGAAGAAGCCTTCCATGTCGGGAAGATTCTTGGGCCCCGGCTTATCGCCTTCCAGCTCGGCAACGAGCCTGACGCATGGCGCAACCGCTATCGCCCCGCCACGTGGACCTACGCCGACTATTGGAAGGAATGGTTCGCGGCCCACGCCGCTGTAGTCGCGCGCGTGCCCAACGCAAAGTTCGCCGGTCCCGATGTCTCGAACAAGATGGTCTACGTCACCGGCTTCGCCGAAAATGTGAAGAAGAGCGCGCCCGACGTTGTCCTGCTCACCTCGCACTACTACGCCATGGGCCCCGCCGGCGCAACGGGCATCACACTCGACAAGCTACTCTCGCCCGATCCCAAGCTCGAGCACGATTTGAATATCGCCATGGCCGCAGCCCACAGCGCGGGCATTCCCTACCGCATGAGCGAAGGCAACTCCTGCTGGAACGGCGGCCAGCCAGGTGTGAGCGATACGCTGGCCAGCGCACTCTGGGTTGCCGGCATGATGCTCGACTTTGCCTCGCTTGGCTGCGCTGGCGTAAACCTCCACGGCGGCGGCAATGGCTATTACACGCCCATCGCCGGCAGCCTCGCCGCGGGCTTCGTCCGCCGCCCCGAGTACTTCGGCATCGAACTGGTAAAGCAACTCGTTGGCGCCACGCTGCTCAAATCCACGCTCGACTGCTGCAACGACAATATCCGCGCCTACACCGCGCGCAGATCGGGCACGCGACTCATTGCCGTCCTCAACAAAACCGCGCAGTCCGCGGCGATACAATTGCCCTTGCGCCGCGCGCGCCGCCAATGGCTGCTCACCGGCCCCGCCCTCGACGCAAAGCAGGACGTCGCGCTTACTGAAAGCCGTGCGAGCTCGCTGCACGATGCCGTGCTGCGCGTTGCTCCATACAGCGCAGTGCTGATCGAAGATTAGTTTGGGCATAGAGGAGAAATCATGCCAAGGCAAAGATGGAGCCGCCGCAGATTCCTGCGCACCGCGGCGCTTTCGAGCGCAGTTCTTGCCAGGCGCCGCGATCTGCGCGCGTGGGCCGCCGATGCAAATTCGGAATCAACCGGCCCCGTAATCTTCTTCGAGCAGCCGGCAGCCACGTGGCCCGATGCCTTGCCCGTCGGCAACGGCCGCCTCGGCGCCATGGTCTTTGGCAATCCGGCAAAAGAGCGGCTGCAGCTCAACGAAGAGACTGTCTGGGACGGAGAGCGCCGCGACCGCAACAATCCGCAGGCCGCGCGTTCGTCTGAGGTCCGCAATCTTCTCATGGCCGGCAAAGTCCGCGAAGCCGAAGCCCTCGCAGCCGAGGTCATGATGGGCATCCCCGTCCGTTTGCCCGTTTATCAAACCCTCGGCGACCTCTGGCTCGACTTCGACAACGTTCCCGCCGACTTCAGCGCCTACCGTCTCGAGCTCGACCTCGACCAGGCCATCGTCGCCACGCGCTTTACTGCCGGCGGCGCAACCTGGACCCGCGAAGTCTTCAGCTCCGCTCCGCGCAACGTCCTGGCCGTGCGCATCGAATGCACCCAGCCCATCGCGCTTACCGTGCGGCTCGACCGCCCCGCGCACAGCGAAACAAAATCCCTCGGCAGCGATCGACTGGTGATGACCGGCGCAGCGCGCCCCGTGAACCCCACCACCGATCCGGCTACGCAGGAGCGCCAGGCTGGTGTCGGCTTCCGCGCTGAGCTCAAGGCCATCGCCGAAGGCGGCGCAGTTCGCGTTATCGACAACGCTCTGCGCATCGAGCGCGCTCGCGCCGTCACGCTCCTCCTCACCGCGGCCACCGATTTTCGCGAGCGCGATGCAGCCGGCATGGCCGCCGCCTGCGCACGCAATCTGCGCGCTGCCGCGATGCCTTACAAGCAGTTTCGCGCCGAGCACGTGGCCGACTATCGCCGCTACGCCCGCCGCGCCGATCTCCAGCTACTCGACACTCCCGACCCGCTCAGCGATCTCGCCACTGACAAGCGCATGCTGCGCGTCAAGAACGGCGCAGAGGACGCGGGCCTCGTCGCTACATACTTCCACTTCGGCCGCTATATGCTCATCAGCAGCAGCCGCCCCGGCACGTTGCCGGCAAATCTGCAAGGCATCTGGAACGAAAGCCTCGATCCGCCGTGGGGCTCCAAGTTCACCATCAACATCAACACCGAAATGAATTATTGGATGGCAGAGAACGCCAACCTCGCCGATCTGCACGCGCAGTTATTTGACCTGCTCGACTCGACCCGCACCTTCGGCGCACAGACGGCGGCAAAATACTTCAAAGCCCGCGGATTCCTCGTCAATCACAACACCGATCTCTGGGGCGACTCCATCCCCGTCGATCACGTGCAGGCCGGCGTCTGGCCCATGGGCGCAGCGTGGATCTCGCTGCATCTGTTCTCGCACTACGCTTACTCGCTCGACAAAATCTTCCTCCGCGATCGCGCCTATCCGCGCATTAAAGAGGTCGCCGAGTTCTTTCTCGACTACCTCGTCGAAGCGCCCGACGGCACGCTCCAGAGCGGCCCCAGCCAGTCACCCGAAAACAAGTACGTGCTTCCCGACGGCACCAAGGCCAGTCTCTGCATGTCTCCCGCAATGGATACCGAGATCATTCGCGCCGTCTTCGATCGTGTCGAGCGCATGACCAGGATTCTCGGCGTGGATGAAGAGCTTCGCGCGCAGGTCGTTGCCGCCTCCAAGCGCTTGCCGCCCTTCAAGGTCGGCAAGACCGGCGCATTGCAGGAGTGGAATGAAGACTACAGCGAAACCGAGCCCGGCCATCGCCACATCTCGCATCTCTTCGCGCTCTACCCCGATCACCAGATCGCGCTGCGCGAAACGCCAGAGCTTGCAAAAGCCGCTCGCGCTGTGCTCGAGCGCCGTCTGTCCAACGGCGGCGGCAGCACCGGCTGGAGCCGCGCCTGGATCGTCAACTGCTGGGCCCGGCTTGAAGATGGCGAAGCCGCGTACCAGAGCGTGCTCGCGCTCCTGCGCAATTGCACGCGCAACAATCTCTTCGATGTCTGCGGCATGAAAGCCAACTCCCCCTATCAGATCGACGGCAACCTCGGCGGCACGGCCGGCCTTGTTGAAATGCTTTTGCAAAGCTACGGCGGCGTGGTGCGCCTATTGCCCGCGCTTCCAGCCGCCTGGCCCGCAGGCAGCTTCCGCGGCCTGCGCGCCCGCGGCGCAGTCGAGATCGACCTCGCCTGGCGCAATGGCAAAGCAACCGCCGCCACGTTGCGCGCCGGCGTGGATGGACCCATCACGCTGGCTGCACCCGCCGGCCAGCAGATCGCCGCCATTGCAGAGAGCGGCCGCCCATTGCAGCTCACTCCGGCAGCCGATGGAGCCGTCACCGCGCTCCTCAAGCGTGGAGCGGAATACGCTGTCACTTTCGCGTAGCCCGCTTGCTACGTAAATTAGTGCGTCCGTGCTCCGCGGAGAGAGTCGGCTAAAATCGAGGTGCCGCGGTCCGCCGCACGGAGCCTTACGGATGCGAGTACGACTGAAGGACATCGCCCAGGACCTGAACCTTTCGAAGATGACCATCTCGAAGGTGCTGCGCGGGCAGACGGACATCAGCGACGAGACCAAGGCGCGCGTTCTCAAACGCGTGAAGGAATTAAAGTACATCCCCAACATCAGCGCGAGCAGCCTGCGCACCGGCCAGACCAAGACAATGGGGCTGATATTGCCATCGATAGGCAGGCCGCATCTGGCGGAGGTAGCAGCCGGCATCAATCAGGCGGTAACCGCGGAGGGCTATAGCCTGATCGTCTGCTCCTCGCAGGAAGATGCCGACTACGAGCAGCAGCTGATCGAGGTCTTTCTCTCGCTGCAGGTGGACGCGCTGTTGCTTGTCTCGCTGCAGGAAACAGCAGCCTTTTTCGAGCAGTTGCAGCGGCCGAAAAATATGCCGGTAATCTTTGTGGGGCACAGGCCCTTCGGAGCGACGGAGAGTTACGTGGCCGTTCACGAGGAGGAAGTTGGGCGGATCGCGTGCGAACATCTGATCCGGAGCGGCTGCAGGCGCATCGCCTATATTCGCGGCCCGCGCACCGCCGTGGGAGACATGCGGTCGAGCGGCTATCGCAAGGCGCTCAGCGAACATGGTCTCGCGGTGCAGCCTGACCTGGTGGTGGAGAGCATGAACCAGGAGGAAAGCGAGTATCGGCGCGGTCATGAAGGCATGCTGCGGCTCCTGAGCAGGCGCGGCCGTCCGGACGGCGTGATGACCTATACCGACCTGATGGCGGTAGGCGCCATGGATGCAGCCGGCAGCCGCGGAGTGAGCATCCCGGAGGAGTTGCGGTTTGTGGGCTGCGGAAACGACGCCCTGCTCTGCGGCATGAGATTTCCTCTTACCAGCATCGGCCTCGGCGAGCGGGAAGTCGGCCAGAAGGCAGGCCGTCTCGCTCTGCGCGCCATCGGCGGCGGCAACGCCGGCGCCGCGCCCAGGGCACTCGTAAAGCCGAAGCTGATCAAGCGAAAATCATCCGAAAAATTGCGTTGAGATAGAAAGCAATCACCCGGCGGCAACTGCGATCCGAAAGGGTAAACGATGGCGAAGAGACGCGAATACGGTGAAACGAAGTTCGATCTGGTGGTCTTTGGAGAGTTCTTCTCCGACATGATCTTCTACCATCTGCCGCGGCGTCCGCGCTTCGGTGAGGAGTCAAAGACCGATTCGTTTCTGGTTGCGCCGGGCGGAGGCTTGTCGACAACGGCGATTGCCGCGAGCCGGCTGGGCACCGTGACCGGAGTCATCACCAGGGTGGGCGCCGACGCGGATTATCTGCCCACATGGAACCAGATCGCGCAGGAGAACCTGGACATCACGGCGTGCGAGTATCGCAAAGACCTGCCCACCGCGCTCACGGTCTGCATTGCCTACAAAACCGATCGCATGATGGTGACCAACGAGCCCATCAACCTGCGCCTGGAAGACCTGCTGGACAGCGAAGCGGTGCAGCGTAAGCTGCGGCAGACGCGCCATGTGCACCTGGCATGCGCATTGCGGCGGCCGGCGAAATGGCGGCCGGTGCTGCACGAGCTGCGTGCGCGCGGCATCACCATCTCTGCCGACTTCGGATGGAATCCCGACATCTCAGTCAACCAGTTGATCTCCATCATCCGCTACTGCGACTTCATTTTTCCCAACGAGCATGAGGCGCGGACCATCACCGGGACGAAAACTCCGATGGGTGCGCTTGAAAAGCTGCGTGATTGGGTAAAGGTTCCGTTGGTGAAGCTTGGCGCAAAAGGCTCGCTGCTGATGGCCGAGGGCAAAGTCTACCGCCAGCCCGCGCTGTCCGTCCCGCTCGTGGATGCGACCGGAGTCGGCGACGCCTTCAACGGCGGATTTCTGCATGCGTTTTTGCACGGCCTGGGATGGGACGACTGCCTGCGCGCGGGCAACATATGCGGCAGCATGGCCGGAACACGCCCCGGCGGCTCGCAGGGTCTGCCTGGCCCGCAGGAGTACAAGCGGCGGCTGACGGAAATGCGCAAGGGCTGAAATCCCCGTGCACGATAACCAGCTCACTGCGGGGAACCGCAAGAATCCCGAGCCGCTCAACTTTTTTATTGACATCAATTCCATTGCTGTGTACGCTCCATTTCAATCGCGTTACCGGTAAAGTAGAGCCGGGCGCGCCTGACGAATCGCATTTCTCCGGATCTGGCGCGTGGGGATTCGATCCCGGCTTTTCTTGAAGTTTCAGGCCTCGGCGTCTCAACTCTCGGATGTGGCCGCAGACCCCTGAGGAACGTTTTTCAGTGCTTGTCCCGCGCTGCCACGGCCACCAAAGGCTCTAACGGCCTGCATGGAAGCGCCATGCGATCGGAACAGCGCAATCTTCGTTGATTTCAGGTTCCAGCTCGACTCTTCTCAAGGAGGTCAGTTCCATGCATGTTGCAAGCGTATGGATCACTCGCATCAGACAGATTTGTGCTGCCATGGCGGCGCTGCTGGTGATCACGGCGATCCCAGCCCGCGCGCAAACCGACACGGGCGCGATTGTGGGCATCGTTCAAGACAACAGCAACGCGCGTTTGCCCGGAGCAACAATTGAGGTGACCGACAAAGCAACCGGCGTGATGCGCTCCTACGCCACCAACGGCGACGGCGAATATGAGGCGCTGCAGCTCATTCCCGGCGTATACAGCGTGACGGCAAAGCATGCCGGCTTCAGCACGGCCGTGCGCGAAAATATCACCGTGAACGTGCAGGACCGCGTTCAGGTGGATTTCTCCATGAGCGTCTCCGGCGAGCAGCAGCAGGTGGTGGTGAATGAAACCGCCGCCGAGCTGCAGACCCAGTCGGCTGAAGTCAACGGAATCATGCCGTCGCAGGAACTGAACGATCTTCCGCTCAACGGACGCGACTACGACACTCTCGTGCTCACCCAGCCCGGCGTATTCCGCGACAACACGGTCTCCAATCCGGCTGAGGGCCTGTTCAGCGCAAACGGAAACCTGCAACTGCAGAATTACTTTCAGCTCGACGGCATTGACAACAACTCAAAATCGGAGAACCTGCAGGAGCAGTCGACGCAGTCCGTCATCCCTCCTCCTGACGCGCTGCAGGAATTCGTTCTGCAAACCAGAACCTACTCGACCGAGTTCGGCACCGCCGCCGGCGCAGTGGTCAACGTGTCCACCAAGTCCGGCACCAACCACTTCCACGGCGATGCCTGGGACTACATCCAGAACGGCGCCCTGAACGCGAACACCTTCTTCAACAACTACAACCACATTGCGCGCGGCCAGTATGACCAGAACCAGTTCGGCGGCACGTTTGGCGGACCCATCGTTCGCGACAAGACCTTCTTCTTCGCCTCCTACGAGAATCTGCTCAGCAACACCGACGAAACGGAAACGGCAACCGTTCCCACTGCCGCAATGAAGGGCGGCGACTTCAGTGCGGCCACCAACGGCCCCTACCTGGGCAAATTCAACATGTCCGCCGCGGTTCCGAGTCAGGCCGGCTGCTTTACCTCGCAGAATGTCATCAACCCCGGATGCTTCGATCCCGTGGGCCAGAAACTGATGAACCTGTATCCTTCGCCCTCTCCCAACATCGGGTCGGTCAACACTTTCACCGGCGCAGCCAATTATGCCTTCGTCGGCTCGGTCCCAAATAACACGCGAACGCTTGATGTGCGCATCGACCACACGATCAACAAGAAAAACCAGTTCTTCGGACGTTACGCATTCGACTATGCAAACTACACCAACCCGCCGCCATGGACCTCGAATGCGGTCGCGGGCAACGGAGCAGGCTTTCCCACCAATTACATCCTCCACGACCAGTCCGTGGCGCTCGGATGGACGGACACGGTCAAGCAGGATCTCGTGAATACGGCGCATTTCGGTTATCTGCGCACCTATTCGCACAGCAACCCGGTCGGCGTGCAAGTGGGCCAGTCGCAGGCGGCATCGTTGCTTGGCCTTCAGGGCGTCCCGCAAAACCCGTGGAGCTTCGGCATTCCGCCTTTCGAGGAGAGCGGGCTCACCAGCATTGGAGGCTCCTACTATCGTCCGCAGTATCAGGTTGCGCAAACATATCAGATACTGGAAGCGCTCTACTGGATGAAGGGCCTGCACAGCTTCCAATTTGGCTATGAATATCACCAGGACGCTTTGAACTTCTTTGACATAGAAGCTCCGCAGGGCATTATTTATAACTCGGGCATCTACACCAACAGCAACGGATTCAGTGGCGGCGACATTCTCCTCGGTAACGTCTCCCAGTTGATCTTCGAAGCGCCGGCCGAAATCAACAACTACATTCGCGGAAACTCCTTCTATGCGCAGGACACATGGCGCGCCAAAAGCAACCTCACCGTCAATTACGGTCTCCGCTATGAACTCTATCCGCCCTTTTGGCTCAACCGTGAAGGCCGCACCGGCAACTTCTCCTGCGGAGCGCAGTCTTACCCCGCCTGCATCGCGTCCGCCCCGCCGGCCAATGGCGGCACCATCGTCACCGCCGTCTCCGGCAAAGGCTGGTCGGGCGCTACCCAGATGCAGACCGACCACATTGATTTCGCGCCGCGCGTCGGAGTCTCGTATCACCTCATCAATCCGCTCGTGGTCCGCGCCGGCTTCGGTATCTTCCGCCAGTTCATCAACCGGATCGGCTCCGAATCCTTGCTGCAGCAGAATCCGCCCTTCCTGGGCGTCTGGGACGTCGCTCAGTCGGCCGGCAGCACCACGCCGGTCTTTCAGATGGATTCCGCCAGCGGTATGAATTCGGCGGCCTACCTGAGCCCTGCAAGCTTGTCCGATCTCCTCTCACCGGGACCCAACGTCACCTGCGTCACCGGAACTCTGGTCAACGGAGCCTGCGTCGGCGGCGTCGCCGGAGGATTGCCCACGCAGCACGTTCGCGCGCAGGGCACTGACAATCGCACCAGCTACATTGAACAAACCAGCTTTGGCATCCAGTATCAGGTGAGCGGAAACACCATTCTCACCGCCAACTACATCGGCAACTGGGGCCGCAAGATGAACCGCGTCCAGAATGCCAACCAGGGCTTCGTCACCAGCTGCCCCACCTGCGCCACGGTCACTCCCACCGCGCACATTTACTTCCCGCTCACCAGCTTCAACTCCGGCAATACCATCGACGCCAACGACACATCCAACGGCGCCGGCCAGCACGCCTTTGTCGAGCTCGCGACCAACGACGGCAACACCGACTACAGTGCACTGGAGCTGAGCCTGCAGCGCCAGATGAGCCATCGGCTCATGTACAACGTCAGCTACACCTGGTCCCACAACATGGCTGACTTTGTAGACAACCTTACCGGCGGAGACACGCCGCAAAACGCGCACGATTACGCCCACGAGATGAGCAACTCGTTGCAGGATGTTCGCCACCGCTTCGTAGGCAACGGAACCTACCTGCTGCCCATCGGCCAGGGC
>JBAUCP010000071.1:0-7910 GCA_049677625.1 Occallatibacter sp.
GCCCGCGGCCGGCCAAAGTGTGCGGCAGAAGATCACCCTGCAGCAGGGCATTCCCAGCGAGCGGGCCAAGGAAATCGTGAAGCTCATCAAGGACTCGAAGAAGATGGCGCAGGCCAGCATCCAGGGCGATACGGTGCGGGTATCGAGCAAGGACCGCGACGAGCTGCAGTCGATTATTGCGCTGCTGCGGGGCAAAGACCTGGGCGTGGAGCTGACGTTTACGAATTACCGCACCAATTGAACGTGAAACGGGGTGCCCACCCTCGCCGCGTCTTTGTTCTTGCGGCTAGGGTGGGAACCGGGCACTGATCAAGTTAAGCGGCAAGAATCGGGGCACATTGAGCACACTGACCATAGCGACGGCGAAAGAGGTCTTCGAGCTGCTGCGCGAGGACCTGGTCGCGATCGAGCAGGAGCTGGCGCGCGACGCGGCTTCCAGCGTGAGCACGATTACCGAGATTGCCGAATACCTGCGCGAGGGCGGCGGCAAGCGTATCCGGCCGTCGCTCTTACTGCTGGCGGCGCATCAACTGGGTTACACGGGCCACGGCGCGGTGCGGCTGGGCGCGGTGGTGGAGATGGTGCACACCGCCACGCTGGTCCACGACGACATTATCGACGGCGCGGACACGCGGCGCGGGCGGCCTTCGGCAAACACCACCTGGGGCAACGAGAAGTGCGTGCTGGCCGGCGACTGGCTTTACATGCAGGCCTTCAAGGTGGCGCTCGAAGAGAAGAACCTGCGCGTGCTGGAGCTGCTGATTTCGCTCACCCAGCAGATGGTCGAGGGCGAGCTGCTGCAGATTCAAAAGCTGGGCAAGGCGGTCTCAGAGGCCGAGTACTACGACCTGATCTTTCGCAAGACAGCGTGCCTGTTTTCAATCTCCATGCGGCTCGGTTCGGTGCTGGCGCGTGCGACCGAGGCCGAGGAAGCGAGCCTGGGCGCGTATGGCCGCGCAGTGGGGCTGGCGTTTCAGATTGTCGACGACGTGCTCGACCTTACGGCGACAGAAGAAGTGCTGGGCAAGCCGGTGGCCAGCGATCTGCGCGAGGGCAAGGCCACGCTGGCGGTGATTCACGGCTACGACCACGGCACCACGGCGGACCGCAAGGCGATTCAGCGTGTGCTCGACGACCGCAGCTTTGAGAACGTGAACCGGCAGCAGATCCAGGAGATCCTGGTGCGCAACGAGTCGGTTGAGTACGCGATGGCCGCGGCCTATCGCTACGCGGAGCAGTCGCGCCAGGCTCTCGCCGCATTCGTTGACTCCGACTTCAAGCGCGCGCTCCTCTGGGTGCCCGATTTTGTCGTAGCGCGGGAGAAGTAGATGGCGTCCAGAAAAACAGGGAACCGGAAAGCCGGAAATCGGGCGGCCGAAAATCGCCCACAAGGAAATACCAAAGTTGCGCAACCAGTTTGGATCGCGGTCGACAACTACTTCGGCGGTCTGCTTGCGCCGGGCGATGCGGAGTTGGATGCGGCGCTCGCGGCCAATCGCGCGGCGGGGCTGCCGGCCATCGATGTTTCGCCTCTGCAGGGCAAGTTTCTTCACCTGCTGGTGCAGATCGCGCGCCCGCGGCGCGTGCTGGAGATTGGCACGCTGGGCGGGTACAGCACCATCTGGATGGCCCGGGCGCTGCCGCGCGGCGGGCGCATCGTTTCGCTTGAATACAATCCGAAGCATGCCGATGTAGCGCGCAAGAATCTCCAAAATGCCGGGCTGCTCAAGCGCGTGGACCTGCGCGTGGGCCGGGCGCTTGACAGCCTGCCGGTGCTTGCCTCGTCGGGAGCGGGGCCGTTCGATTTGATCTTTATCGATGCGGACAAGCGCAGCAATCCCGATTATCTTCAGTGGGCGTTGAAGCTTTCGCGGCCCGGTACCGTTATTGTCGTCGACAATGTGGTGCGCGACGGCAAGGTAATCGACGCCGCCAGCGCCGACGCTGACATTCGCGGCACGCGCCGGATGGCGTCGATGCTGGCACGCGAACCGCGGCTGAGCGCAACGGTGCTGCAGAACGTGGGCGTGAAGGGGTATGACGGATTTGTGCTGGCGGTTGTGGTTAGCTGAACCGGTTGCCTGCCGTCATAATGTGCCGCGCTCCATTCAAAACACTTTACTCCTCCAGCACGATCGTTCCCTGGTGATAGACAATCTTCCAGCCCTCGGGCGTGCGCTTCCAAATGGTGGCGCGGCGCGTGAGGCGCGTGTTGTCCTGGAGCAGCGTATAGGTGAGCAGGTAGACGTCTTCGGCCAGTTTGCGGCAATGGAAATCCCGCGCCTCCCACACATCGTTGCAGGGAACCGAGAAACGCGCCTCCAGCGCATCGAGGACAAAAGCGCGCTCGTAGCGGCGGCCAGAGGCTCCGGTCTCCCAGTAGTCCTCCACCATCATGTTTTCGAAGTCCGCGCGCGTGGTTCCGAATTCAGGGCGATGGAAGATCGGCTCGCGGCGTGAGAGCTCGGCGAGGACGTCAGCGAGCTCGGGTGTGGTGGTGAGCGTAGGTTCCATGAGAGACAGGATAGCGGAGGAAAGAACAGGGACTAGGGACTAGGGAAACTAGGGAATAGGGAATAGAGCCTTACTCTGCCGACATCAGCGCCCTGAGTGCTGCGGCGTAGGGCTCGGGGAGCGGCTGGCGCTGCAACTGGCTGTCGCAGACTACGTGCACGGTTTCGCCTTCGGCCAGGAGCTTCCGCTCTGCTTCGTTTTGGTTGGACGCGCGGTAGATACGATAGGCGAATTTAAGTACGGAGCCGCGCAGCATCGCCGGGCTCGTCTCGATCAGGATTTCGTCGTCGTAGCGGGCGGGTTCGCGGTAGCGGCAGTGTGCATCGACTACGGGCAGAATCAGGCTGTGGTCTTTTTCGAGGTTGCTATAAGCCAGTCCCAGCGAGCGCAGCAGTTCCACACGGCCCAGCTCGAACCAGACCAGATAATTGGCATAGTAGACGATGCCCATCTGGTCGGTTTCTGCATAGCGCACCCTTACCTGGGTGGTGACTGGCATGCTTTCTCCGTGGACAGTGAACAGTGGACAGTGAACAGTGAACAGTGAACAGTGGTCAGTGATCAGTAATCCCAAAGCCCGGGAAACTGATTCCTGACCACTGACAACTGACCACTGTATTTACGGCTTGACGTGCACGAACATGGGCAGCTTGGTTACGTCGCTGAAGATGATGAAGACGAAGAAGACCATGAGCATGACGAAGGCGGCCTGGTAGATGCGCTCCTTGATCGCCAGGTTGATGTCGTGGCGAAGCCCGCTCTCGATCAGGAGAAACAGGATCATGCCGCCGTCGAGGATGGGGAAGGGAAGCAGGTTGAGGATGCCGAGCTGCAGGCTGATCTCGGTGCCGAGGTCGAACTTGGGATACCAGCCGTTCATCTCTGCGGCGTCGCCGGCCATGCGCGCAATGCCAACCGGACCCTGTAACTCACTGACCGATACCCGGTGCATGAAGAGCCGCTTCAGGAATTCAATGACCAGCGTCGAGTTGTCCTTGCAGAAGCCCACGGCCTTGCTGGCGGCCTGGCCGAGCGGCAGCGGCTGGTCGCGATGCGGCGGCATGCCGACGGCGAAGCCGAGCTTATAGCCCGCATCGAGCTTGGCGGGGTTGGCGACGAGCGAGACGGTTGATCCGCTGCGCAGCACGGTAAGCGTGATTGGCTTGCCCTGGCCGGCCTGCATGTAGGCGAGCAGCGTAGTCACGTTGTGGAAGGGATGGCCGTCCACGGCCTCGATGGCGTCATTGGCATGCAGGCCGGCACGCTCAGCCGGCGTGTCCGGCTCCACTTCCTGCACCGGGATGGGCCCGGAGAGAAGCTCCGGCTGGATACCCGTGTCGCTTAGATCAAAGTCGTCATTTTTGGCGGAAACCGGAATGCGCAGGGTGAGCGGGATCAGCTTGCCGCCGCGCTCCACGGTCAGGGCCACGGGCTGGTTTGCGTACTCCTTGGAGTGGCCATAGACGAGACTCCAGTCCGGGTTGTCGACGGAGTCGAAGCGGCTGATGGTGTCGCCGGACTCGATTCCGGCCTCGGCAGCGGGGGAGCCGGGGGTAACCCACTCAATGGTGGTGGTTGTGACCTCGGACATCGGGACCTCGTTGATCCAGCCGAAGTAAAAGGTCATGAGAGCCAGGGCCAGCACAAAGTTGGCCGCTGGGCCGGCGAAGCCGATCAGCATGCGCTGCCAGCGCGGATGCGAGGTGAAGGCGCCGGGATCGCTTTCCGGCACTTCGGCGCGGCCGACGGGCAGGTCCATATTCTGGCCCGGCTCTTCGCCGGTCATTTTGACGAAACCACCCAGAGGGAGCAGGCAGACCTTGTAGTCGGTCTCGCCATATTTGAAGCCGAACAGGCGCGGACCGAAGCCGAAGGAGAATGCCTCGACGCGGACCCCGCAGAGCTTGGCGACGGTGAAGTGCCCGAGCTCGTGCACCACCACCATGATGCCGATTAGGACGAGGAATGCAGCTGCTGAAACTAGAAATGCGTGCATAGATGTGAGTCAAGTTCCTTGGCAGAGCGCGCCTGCAACCGGCAAGGCGCCGGGTCTATGCGAGCAATGCATGAGCCATTTCGCGCGCTTCCCGGTCAGTGGCGAGCACCTCCGCGATTGTGGCGGGGTGCGCCTCCGGCGTGGATGCGAGCACACTTTCAATTGTACGCGGGATGCCGGTGAAGCGAATACGACCTTCGAGGAAGGCCTCGACAGCCACTTCATCGGCGGCGTTCAGGGCGATGCAGTGCGCTCCGCCTTTCTCCGCGGCCTCAAAGGCCAGGCGCAGGCAGGGAAAGCGCTCAAAGTCGGGCTGCTCGAAGTCGAGATGGCGCAGCGCGGCCAGATCGAAGGTGAGCGTGGAGGGCGGCCGCTCCGGGTAAGCGAGTGCGTACAGAATAGGCAACCGCATGTCGGTGACCGAGATTTGCGCCAGGATGGAGCCGTCAACGTACTCGACCAGAGAGTGGACGGTGGACTGCGGATGGATGGTGACGCGGACCTTGCTGGGTGGAATGTCGAAGAGCCGGCAGGCCTCGATCACTTCCAGGCCCTTATTCAACATGGTGGCTGAGTCAATGGTGATGCGGCGGCCCATCACCCAGGTGGGGTGCTTGAGCGCCTGCGCCGGCGAGATGCTCTCGAACTGGTCGAGCGGCGTCTGCCGGAACGGTCCTCCCGAAGCGGTGAGCCAGATGGTCTTGACTTCCTGGTGGGCGCCCACGCGCATGCACTGGTGGACGGCGTTGTGCTCGCTGTCGATGGGCAGAATCGGCACGTTGTGCTCGCGCGCCGCCTGGGTGAGGATTTCGCCCGCGGCCACCATGCACTCCTTGTTGGCCAGCCCAACCGGCTTGGCCGCCAGGATGGCTGCGTGGGTAGCCTCAAGGCCAGCTACGCCCACAATGGCCGAGACGACGAAGTCGGCTTCAGGCAGCGTGGAGCAGACGACCGTTCCGGCGGTTCCGTGAACGGCTTCAACCCCGGTCACGCCGGACTGGCGGAGCCGCGCGGCCAGTTCGCCGGCCAGCTCTTCCGTAGCCAGCGAGATCACCTTCGGCCGCCAGCGAACAGCCTGGGCAAAGGCCTCTTCCAGGTTGCGGCCAGCAGCCAGCGCGGCCACGGAGTAGCGCTCAGGGAACTGCTCGACGATGGACAGGGTGCTCTGGCCGATGGAGCCGGTGGAACCGAGGATGGAGAGTCGCTTCAAGGGAGCAGCTCCTAGCTTCTAGCTCCTGGCTTCTAGCTCCAAGACCGAAATGCGTAAGAAATCGCGCGGATTTCTCGGAATGATCCGGGAATTGAGCGATTTGATGTGGGGGGTAGGTATCGGCAATCACCCACATGTCTGCAACGAGCTAGAGGCTAGAAGCTAATAGCTAGAAGCTATTCTAAAACCGCTGGTGGATAACCTGAGCGTACCACAGCACCGGAGCGGCCAGCAGCAGGGCGTCGATGCGGTCCAGCATGCCGCCGTGGCCGGGGAGCAGGCTGCCCGAGTCCTTTACGCCGGCCGAGCGCTTCAGCGCCGACTCGGCCAGGTCGCCCACCTGCGCGGCGATGTTGACTGCGACGGCCAGCACCAGCCAGTACCAGGGTTCGTCCGGATAAGAGAGAACCGCCAGATCGCGTGCCTGGAGCTGCGTGGCGAGCTCGAGCAGGATGCTGGCGGCGATGAGGCTGCCGGCCACTGAGCCGATGGCGCCCTCCCAGGATTTGCCGGGGCTGATGCCGGGCGCAAGCTTGTGCCGGCCCCAGGCGCGGCCCGTGTAGAGGGCGATGGTGTCTCCCGCCCAAACCACGCAGAGTAGAAAGACTACCAGGGATGGGCCGTTGGGCTGCTCGTGCAGATTGATGAGCGTGAGCAGCGTAAAGCCGATGTAAAACATGCAGAAGATGCTGGCCGTGGCGTCGGTCATCACCTGCTCCACCGGCCGGCGGAAGGTGCAAAGGACCAGCAGCGCCATGCAGAGAATGCCAAAGGCGGCCGAGGTCGAATCCGGCCACTCGAAGTTCGCGGTAAACAGTGCCAGCAGGGCCAGCACCACGGCTATGCTGGGCGGCTGCGCGCCGCGCTGCCGGGTCAGGCCAAGAAACTCCCAGCCGGCCAGCGCGGCCACGGCGGCCACAGCGAACGAAAAGAGCCAGTGCTGCTTGGGCCCGAGAAACACGATGAGCAGGACGATGGGGATGAGGACCAGGGCGGTGAGAACGCGTTTCATTTAGGGTTGAGAATACACTGCCGGGGCGGGGCGGGGCAGCACAGGTTCTGAGCCGATGAGATGCTCCCAGGATGGGCCGCTCAGCCAGCCACGATTTGGACGCGCTCGGGGTCTTCTTCCACTTCGCCGCCGTCTCCGCCCAGGCCGCCGTAGCGGCGCTCGCGGCGCTGGAAGTCGGCGATGGCTTCGAGCAGGTGAATGCCGCGGAAGTCGGGCCACAGGCGCTCGGTGACGAAGATCTCGGTGTAGGCGATCTGCCAGAGCAGGTAATTCGAGATGCGCATCTCGCCGGAGGTGCGGATGAGCAGGTCGGGGTCGGGCATGTGCGCCGTGTAGAGATGGCGGTGAATGTCTTCCTCGGTGATGCGGTCGGGGCTGATGTGCTTGCGCTCCATCTCGCGGGCCAGGCCGCGGAAGGCGTCGACCAGCTCGGACCGGCCGCCGTAGTTGAGCGCCAGGGTGAGCGTGGTGCCGGTGTTGCGCGCGGTCGAGTCCTGCACCCACTGCATCTTTTCCTGCACCTCGGGCGGCAGGTCGTGGATGCGGCCGATGTAACGCATGCGGATGTTGTTGTCCATCATGCGCTGCAGGTTGCTCTCCAGATAGCTCCGGAGCAGGCGCATGAGAAAGCTGACCTCAGCGCGCGGGCGGCGCAGGCTGTTTTCGAGCGAGAAGGCGTAGAGGGTGAGCCAGGGAAGGCCGATGCGCGAGGCGGTCTCCGTGACCAGTTGCACGCTGCGCGCCCCCTGCTGGTGGCCGAGGAATCGTTTGAGCGAGCGGCGGCCGGCCCAGCGCCCGTTGCCGTCCATGATGATGGCCACGTGCTCAGGCACGCGCTCCGGCTTCAGCGTCGCATAAACGGCGCGTTCTTCCGCAGTGAGCTCATGAATACGCAGCGTACTGGAAGAAGACAAGGGGCTCTGCCTCACCTATGCGATTGCTCATTTCCGCGCTGGCTTGCGGAGGCCAGCCGGCATGCAAATCGGATGGTCTGCGTTCGCTTCGGATGACTCCCGCCCGGCTCCCGGACCAGTCTCCGACGGCGTGGGAAACCCCTTGAGCATCCTGCCTGGGGGTAACATCATCGACCCTAGCACAAGCGCCCAAGGGCTGCAATGATACCGCAGCAGCAACGCTGCGGCCAGCGGTGGCGCTGCCGTGGGGCCCGCGGGCATCGC
>JBAUCP010000072.1:0-1544 GCA_049677625.1 Occallatibacter sp.
CTCACCGTCCTTGAAGAAAAACTCTTCGCCGCGCTCACCGCCGCCGCGCCGGAAGAGCTTCTCGTCGGCCTCAAGGAGCACGCCGCGCGCGAGCTCGCGCCTTATCGCAGCCGCATGGGCGCCGTGCAGCTTCGCCAGGTGGAGCGCCAGTTCGTGCAGAAGCAGTTGCTCGTACACTACAACCTGCCGCGTCTCAGCCTCTTTTACATGAGCCAGCAATGACGCAGCCCGACCCGCAACTCGTTCAGATCGAAAAGCCGATTTACGGCGGCGCATTTCTCGCGCGTGTCGAGGGCAAAGCCGTCTTCGTCCCGCTCACCCTGCCCGGAGAGCAGGCCCGCATCCGCATCGTGGAAGACAAGCGCGGCTACGCATCGGCTGAAGCCGTGGAGATCGTCGCGCCGGCTCCCGAACGCATCGCGCCCGCCTGCCGCCACTTCGGCGCCTGCGGCGGATGCGACTATCAGCACGCGAGCTACCAGGCGCAGCTCCGCTTCAAGCAATCCATCCTGCGCGAGACCCTGGAACGCGGTGGCGTGCGCCCACCCGAAGAGATCGCCGTGCTCTCCGCCGAGCCCTGGGCCTGGCGCAACCGCATCCGCCTCGCCTTCGACGCCCAAGGCAATCCCGGCTACCGCGGCCGCCGCTCCCACGCCGTCATTCCCATCGCCGAGTGCCCCATCGCCGCGCCGCTCCTGGTGCGCGCCGCGCAGGCCATCGCGGAGATCGTAGGAAAATCTTCCCCACTCCTGCGCCCTTCTGAGATTTCCCTCTTCTGCGACGCGCAGGAGACCTCGCTGCTCGCCGGCCTCTACACCGTGAGCCCGGCAAAGATCCCTTTAGAAGATTTCTGTCGCGCACTCGCTGGAAAAATTCCCCAGCTCAAGGGCGCCGAATACACCAGCGAAGGCCGCTCCGGCCGCCCGCTGCGCAAGATTGCCCAGTGGGGCGCCACTTCACTCGACTATCACGCCGCCGGCTTCGCCTACCGCGTTGACCACGGCGCATTCTTCCAGGTCAACCGCTGGCTCGTCGACGTACTTGTCGATCAGGTCACAGCGAACCAGCGCGGCGCGCTGGCCTGGGATCTCTTCGCCGGCGTCGGCCTCTTCGCGCGCCGGCTTGCCAGCACATTCAACCGCGTCGTCGCCGTCGAATCCGCACCCTCCGCAACCGCCGCACTCGCGCACAACCTCAACAACACATCCGCAACCGCCGTCAACGCCGCCACGCTCGACTTCCTGCGCCGCACTCAGCGCAGCAAACGTCCTGACCTGATCGTCGTCGATCCTCCGCGCACCGGCCTGGGCGCTGAAACCACAACCCTGCTCGCCCACTTCGCCGCACCCGCGCTCGTCTACGTCTCCTGCGATCCAGCAACCCTGGCCCGCGACCTCCGCACCCTCATCGCCTCCGGCTACGCCATCGAGAAGATCACCCTGGCCGACCTGTTCCCCCAAACCTTCCACCTAGAAACCGTAGTCCATCTCCGCCGCTAAGTCTCTGTCCGTCGGAAGATGTTCCTGCGTAGCGCCGGACTCCAG
>JBAUCP010000073.1:0-4727 GCA_049677625.1 Occallatibacter sp.
CAAGGCGGCTCTCTGGCACCCGAAGGCTACGGTCCCATCGCGCTCTACATTGGAGGCGCCGGCGAGGTGTAATACAAGAACATTGCCATCGCCGACCTCAGCCTCAAGACCCGCGAGCCGGAGTACACCTCCCCTGACTTCCGCAAGCAGACCTTGAACGATTTTTACTACGGCTGGGGTCAGGCGGCAGCGGATTTCAATCACGATGGCCACCTGGACGTCGCCTCCGGTCCTTTTGTTTACTATGGGCCCGGCTTCACGAAACGCAGGGAGATCTGGCGGGGAGAGGCTACCGACCCAACCAACGATTTCGCGATGGATTCCCACGAGGAGTTCGCCGGAGCCTTTACGGGACATCCTGAGTGGCCCGACCTCATCACCGTAAAGTTTGGAGGCGGTCACTGCGTCTACCTATATGTCAATCCCAGGGGAGAAAACCGCATCTGGGATAAGTATCCCGTGCTCGATAACGTCTCAAGCGAGATATCGATTGTGGCGGACATCGATGGATCCGGCAACCCTGCTCTGGTCTTTACCGGCGATGGCTATGTTCGCTATGCGGAGCCGGATCCGGCCAATCCCACCGCTCCATGGATCGTACACAACGTCTCCGAACTTGGCTACGCCACCGGACACGGCCTTGGCACGGGCGATATTAACGGCGATGGATTGGTGGATATCGTTGACCCGTACGGATGGTGGGAACACCCCAAGCCAGGCAGTAGCGACCAGACCTGGAAGTATCATCCGGAGGCTTTCGCGCAATACAACCGCGGTATGATGGGCGGCGCCGTCATGGCTGTTTATGACGTGAACGGGGATGGCTTAAACGATGTGGTCACCTCGCTCAACGCACACGGCTGGGGCTTGGCATGGTTCGAGCAAAAGCGCGACGCCCAAGGTAATATTTCGTTTGTCAAACACATGGTGATGTACGACTTTTCTACCGAGAACGCAGGAGGCGTCACTTTCTCTGAGCTGCACGGCTCCGGCGTAGGCGACATCAATGGCGATGGTATTCCAGACTTTCTCGTCGGCAAGCGGTGGTACTCCCATCTGGATAGCGGCATCGATCCCGATACCTTCGGTCCCGCGGTTCTTTATTGGTACGAAACCGTTCGAGACCCAAAGGCTCCGGGAGGCGCGAGGCTGGTTCCGCATTTGGTTGATAACAACAGCGGCGTGGGTAACACTGTATTGGCGGTCGATCTCAACGGTAACGGCGCGACGGATATTGTGACTTCCACTCGATTTGGCACCTTTATCTTCTGGGGCAAGCCGCATCCGAAGAGCCGTACGCAATCGAATAAAGTTAGTCATTGACGAACCGGTCTTCACGGGAGACTCAGAACAGGCATGCCTTTGGATCGAATGGAGATCGTGATAGAGTGAGGCTACCATCATGCGCGAGAAGAAAGGTGCACAGCCTCCGTTTATCCAAAGCCTGGATCGTGGCCTGACGATTCTCCAGTTTGTCGCGAGATCGAAGCAGCCGGTTTCACTGGGAGAATTGGCAGAGCTGATCAAAGTCGATCGCAGCAGCGCATTTCGCCTCGCACATACCCTGCGCCGTCGCGGCTTCCTGTCTTGCCCGCCAAGCAGAAAAGAGTATGTGCTGGGTTCATCCATCTGGATGTTGGCGCGTCACTACGACTGGAGCAACACACTTGTTGAGGTGGCGCACCGCGAGCTCAAGTTTCTTGCCAACGAAATCAATGAGACTGCTCATCTTGCCATTCGCGAAGGCAATAGCGCGTTGTTCATTGACTCGGCGCACGCCAATCATGTTATCGCCGTGGCGGGGCAAGCCGGCGAATTAGTGCCTCTCTATTGCACCGCGCATGGCAAGGCTTTGCTCGCTGATCAGGACGAAGATTCGCTTCGCAAACAGTTTGGACAGGACCCGTTGCAGCGCTATACCTCAAGCACCATCACAACGCTCAAGGCGCTGGCCAGGGAGTGCAGGGCCATCCAGAAAAAGGGCTACGCAACCGATGACGCGGAATTCCTTGCGGGCGTTCGCTGCATTGCGGCTCCCATCCGTTTCGGCAGCGAGGTCATCGGTTCCATCGGGATTTCAGCTCCGGCATCTCGGTTTGCGAGAAGTTCCTATCCCGATTACGCGAAGAAAGTGCGCAGTGTAGCGGAGCGCATTGGTGAATTCGTGACCCCGGACGAGCCCAACGCATAAGTCTGCGCCAGCATGACGCTTCGGGCTTCTCAAGGAGCTCCATCTTGCGCAAACCCAATCCGATTCTCGATTTTTCCATCGATAAGTCGAGCCTGCAGTTCGCCGGTCACGATCTTCGGCGGCCGGAATGCATTTTGGCCGAGCCGGATGGCGCCCTCTGGGTTGCCGATGCGCGCGGCGGTGTCGTCCATCTGCTCCCCGACGGGCAGCAGGAGATTATTGCGCAACGTCACTCGGACCACTTCGGTGACGCTTCAACTGAGGCTTCTCGCTATCTTGAGGGCACGTTGCCGAACGGTCTGGCCTTTGCCGAAAACGGTGACATTCTTATTGCCAATTTCGGCAGCGACCGGCTGGAAACGATGACGCGCGGCGGTGAATCTCGTGTTCTCGCGGATAGAATTGACGGTGAGCCAATTGGAAAGGTGAATTTCGTCTTACGGGATTCGAAGAACCGCATTTGGATCACAATTTCGACCCGGATCAAGAACTGGATGCATGCTCTGCGGCCCGATCTTCCGGACGGATACATCGCGCGGTACGTGGACGGAACCTTTCGCATTGTCGCCGAAGGATTTCACTTTACAAACGAAATTCGGATGGACGCGCGCGAAGAGTATTTGTATGTAGCCGAGACAACCGGCGGCTGCATCAGCCGCTTGCGCGTGAAGGAAAACGGCGAGCTGGGCGAAAGGGAAGTGTTCGGCCCTTCGAAGCTGGGCAAGGGAGCCTGGCCCGACGGCATCGCCTTCGATAGTTTCGGAAATCTGTGGGGAACGATGGTCTATTCCGACAAGCTGTTCGCGCTTACTCCGCAAGGCGATTTGCGCGTGTTTCTCGACGAGGGGGATCCGCACAAGGTCGGGGCGCTCGAAGACGCATTTTTGCGCAACGAAGTCAACGAGCAGGTGCTCTTCGCCACCGGGACGGGAATTGCACCTTGGATGGCGAGTGTCACATTCGGCGGTCCTGACCTTCAAACGCTCTATATAGGATCGCTCCGCAGCGACCGCATTCCTTACTTTCGAGCGCCAGTGCCGGGACTGCCTATGGCGCACTGGGCCAAAGGCATTGGGTGAGATCAGAATCGACGGCACTGCGCCTCCTCTTCTTTTCGATATCGCGAATGATCCTGAACCGAATGTCCCCTCTTCAACCTTCTCGAGTTGATTTCCCTACCGCGGGATGCTGGGAATTGGACGCGAAGTCCGGAAACTCAGAGATCTGCTTCGTGGTTTTCGTGAAATCTGCCCCAAGATTGTAAGAAGGTGCCGGCGAGTTCGTTCATGCAATCAGCCCGTGGCTCACGAGCCAGGTCACGGACTCCTGAACAGCCTGCAATGAGGTGTAAGTGGGCTCGTAGCCAATCAGGCGCCGCGCCTTTTCAATACTGCAATTGGGCGAGTGCCGGATGTGGTCCTCAGTGACGGCGGCGTCCTTCGCCGGAGCGTGCTGTTTCCATTCCTCCCATGGCAAGAAGCGAAGCATGGCCGGCTGCTGAAACCAGGAGGCCATCTCTTCCGCGTAACCGCGCAGGGTCAACGCGGAGGACGAAACCACGTGAAAGCTCTGGCCAAGGGCGGCGTTCCGGCAACCCAACGCCAGCAGGAACGCTCTCGCTACGTCCTGGGCATGCACGTGGTGAACGGTCTCCATGCCAAAGTTTGGAATGCAGACTACGTTGCCATGCATCAGGGCAGCAAACACAGCAAGGTTGAAGTTTCCCTGCGGATTGATGGGCGCCCAGCCTGAACCGACAAGATGTCCCGGGTGTAGCACCGTCAGAGGAAAGCTTTCCTCACTCGATTGTTTCAGCAGCCATTCCTCGATGGCCGCTTTGCGAATTCCGTAGTCGCCAAATGGGCAGCGCGGCTGGTCTTCCGTCGTCGGAACGACTGTGCTGTGCCCGTGAACCCAGATCGTGCCACAGTGAAGCAGGTGTTCCAGGCGTCCTCGAAGCGCGTTGACGAGCTGTTCTGCGCTCGACTGGGAATAGCACGTAAGGTCGATCACGACCTCTGCGCCGAGCTTGGCGATTCGCTCTCCAAACGTGCCGGCCTGCTCTTCAGCCACGCGATCAACCTGAAGATACGCGATCGACTGCCAACACGCATGCTCGCGATAGGGTTGGCGCGTTTTACGTGAAACGCAGGTTACCGAGTGCCCGGCCTCAAAAAGCATCGGCGTGAGATAACTTCCGATATGACCTGTCCCGCCGATAATGGCAACGCGCATTCTTTGCCCCTCCATCATTGTGCAATTTCTGTGTACGATTTGCAGGGAGGCGATCCACCCGCGGGCAAATCGAAGAGCCGCCGCTTCGCGCCGAAGAAAGTTGACCGATGCGGGCTCGCAGTCCTATAGTGTATTACTATCACGCAATTGGCGTTGCATAATACGCATTATCCCAAGACATTCAGCGTGGAGGGTTGACGTCGTGAAGGAGTCTGTTGCCAGTGTGCTTCTGCGCCACGCCTCCGAACTGGACATCTTCCTCCACGGCAAGAATCTGCTGCGCCGCGGCATCCTTAAACTG
>JBAUCP010000074.1:0-4900 GCA_049677625.1 Occallatibacter sp.
GAACTGGACGAAGCGGAATCGAGTGCGGAGATGTACGAGCGGGCCGCGGCGGCCAGCCCCGAGTATTGTTTTCCGAGCCGCCTGGAGGAGTTGCTGGTTTTTGAAGAGGCTGTTCGTGCGAGACCCAAAGATGGACGCGCGCCGTATTATCTGGGCAATCTGCTCTACGACCGGCGCCGGCATGAGGAAGCCATTGCTCAGTGGGAGCGCTCTACACAACTCGAAGACGGCTTCGCGACGGGCTGGCGCAATCTGGGCATCGCTTACTTCAATGTGCGCGGCGACAGTGTGCGTGCGCGTGCGGCCTTCGATCGCGCTTTCGCGGCCAATCCCAGGGATGCGCGGATTCTGTACGAACGTGATCAGCTCTGGAAGCGCATTGGCGAGGCGCCGCATGTGCGACTGGCTGAATTGCAACGGCATCCGGAGCTTTGCGATCTGCGCGATGACCTGTCCATCGAGGTAGCCACGCTGCTCAATCAGGGGGATGAGCCGGAACGCGCACTGGCGCTGCTGCTGGGCCGGATGTTTCAGCCCTGGGAGGGCGGGGAGGGCCTGGTGCTGGAGCAGTTCACGCGCTCGAATCTGCTGTTGGGGCAGAGAGCGCTTGAGGCGGAAAACGCAGCGCTGGCGCTGAAGTACTTTCAGGCAGCTCTTACGCCGCCCGAGAGTCTGGGTGAGGCGAAGCATCTGCTTGCCAACCAGAGCGACATTCACTTCTGGATCGGCGCCTGTTATGCGGAAGACGGTCTGGTTGCGGAGGCGGAGGCGTCATGGAGCCGCGCCGCAAGGCAGATGGGCGATTTTCAGCGGATGTCTGTGTGCTCGGTCTCGGAGATGACCTTCTGGTGTGCGCTCGCGCAGCGGCGCCTGGGCCGCGCGGCGGAGGCGACGGAGTTGTTCGAATTGGTGCATAGGTATTCGATGGAACTGGAATGCCAGCCTGTAAAAATCGATTACTTTGCCACCTCGCTGCCTGCCATGCTGCTCTTTGAAGACGATCTCGACGCGCGCAAACAGGTTGAAGCAACGTTTCTGCGCGGCCAGGCTCTCTTCGGCCTGGGCAAGCGCGCCGAAAGCGAAGCGGCGTTGCGCAAGGTTCTTGAGCTCGACCGCAATCACTTTGGCACAGCCAACCTGCTCAAGTGTGTTCCGCTTCTCGATACGCCCTAGTAGTACCGGTAAGCCTGGTTGAATTTGGGGCGCGGCTTGGTGTGGATAAAGGCCGCCACGTCGTAGGCCTGTTGCGGCGTGAGCGTGCCGGGATGATTTTGCGGCATGTTGTGGAAGACGAACGGCGCCATCTTCGTGGGGTCGTTCATGCCGGCGCCATCGTTATACGAGTTGTCGCCCCACAGCGCGGGCAGAATGGGCGGCGCGCCCGTGCCATCGCTACCGTGGCATCCGGCGCACTGCGATGCGTAAACGGCCTTACCGGCAGCGGGATCGCCGGTGAGCGCAGGCAGCTTTACGAAGCCGCGGCCGCTGTAGGCTTTCCCCTTCACGCCATCTCTTGAGAGCCAGTAGATATAACCGACCAGCGCGTGCATCTCCGGACTGTTGTCAGGCAGCGGCTGACCGGCCTCACTGCGCGTGAAGCACTCCTGGATGCGGTTCTGGAGCGAGATCATGTGGCCTGCTCTTTGGTTGAACATGGGAAAGAGGCCGGCCATGTCGATCATGGGCGCGGAATAGGCGGCGGCGCCGCTCTGGAGATGGCAGTCGCTGCAGGAGAGATTGTTGCCGACATAACTGTGCGCGTACTTCGGCGTCTCATCGAAGATGAATTTGCCTTGACGAACAAGCGCGGGCAGAGCATCGTCTCCAGCCGCGGCGCTCGCCGATGCATGGCCCCGATGCCCGCTGCAACCTGAGAGGGCCGCACACAGCATCGCAGCGGTCAGCGCGGGCTTGAGGAGTGTTCTCAGGTGGAGACCGGTCATCGCTTGCTCCTCTTATTCAGGGTGCTGCGGCAAAGACTTGAAGCCGAACTGGTGATAAATGGCCTGCGCCTGTGCGCTCTTCAGAAACGCGAGCCACTCGGCAGCCGGTGCTTTGTGCGGCGCATCTTTCATCATGCCGCCCGCGTAAATGGCCGTTGTGTTTTGCGCGTCGGGAATCGGAACGCCTTCAATAGGGTTGCCGATGCTCTGCTGAAAGCGAACCTCCGATGCCCAGGTAACGCCGGCATCTGCGGTTCCGCTCATAATGCGCATGGGCGTTTGCCGATGATGAATTTCGGTGAGCTGTGTAGCGCCGTTCTTCACTTTGTCCTGATAGACGGCCGTCTCCAGCGTTTCGCCGCCTGCCTTGCGAAGAGAAGCGGATATCTGCGCGGCCACGCCCTCCCATTGCGGATTGGGCATGGAGAGCCGCAGGCCGGGCTGCGCGAGATCGTTGAGCGACTGGATGTGTTTGGGATTGCCGGCACGGACCATGATCTCAAGATCGTTTGTAGCGTACTGCACAATATCCTCGACCTGCCCGCTCTTTTCCATGTCGCTCAGGACGCGCGCGCCCGCTTCGTAAACATCGGGCTTGACCTGAAGAGTGAGATTGCCGAGAGTGAGCGTGTCGTTGGCCGCAATCTGGCGGCGCAGAATGCCGGGCGGCAAAGTTTCGTAAAAGATGCGCCCTTCGAGCTCAGGATGTTGCTCGACAAAGGCCGCGATGAGCTGCGGCAGCACGAAGAACTGATTGCCGCCGATAAAGAGCACCAGTTGTGCATTGGCTGGGTTGCCGTGCAGGTCTGGCACGTTGTCGATATCTTCGACACGAAACGTATAGCCCTGCTCCGTGGCGGGGTCGTTGGCGCCTTTGCTCCACGGAGGCACGGTCTGCGCCTTCGAGCCAAGAGCTGAGCCGAAGAGGATGAGAGCGGCGATCAGTGCGCGGTGCACGTTGGCGGTCTCCTTGCGCGTCAGACGGCGAGATACGTGTAGCGGCCCTGGGCCTGGAGAAGCGCGATGGCGGCAACCATGGAGGCAACGACCAGAACATTCGGGACCGTATGCGCGAGCAACTCTTCGACCACCTCTTCCGGTTGCTGCGCGAGCTTGTCACGCGCAATCAGTCCGCGCGCCTGCTCCTCGCTGGCCGTGTGGCAGCTCAGGAACTGCACGCCGCGCGCCTGCAGCGCTTCCACGCTCGTGTCCTGATAGGCAGAGTCACGGTCGCTGGGATCTTTCGCGTAGGACGCAGCATCGAGCGGATGCAGGGCTGGATAAAAGATGTTGCGCACAGCGGGCTTGCCGGTGGCTTCGTCAATGACTTTGAGCCACTCGCCGATGCGATATTTGTTCCAGATGAAATCGTCGTAGTTGATCATGTTCGCCGGACCGTGGAGCGCGGCCACGATCTTGATCTTTTCCTTGGGAACGCCGAAGCCATAAATCAGGCCATTGAGCGAGTTTTTAATGCTGTTGAGGAATACGCCGTCGTTGATCTGCTTTGCCTCAACGAGCTGCTTGACGCTCGCGGGGTCGGCAACGAGTTTTTGAAAATCGGCGAGCTTCCATTGTGAGCTCTTCCACACCAGCTGTGCGTGCGCTGCTTGTGAGCCCTCGCCAACGACACTCAATGCGGCAAGGCCAGCCGCGGCGCGGGATACGAACGATCTACGGGTGAGCGAATTCATCTTTGATCTTCCTCCAAGGAATGGGTTCGGGCCGACGGCAGGTTGCGCGGTGCGGCGATGCCGAGGCGTTCAAGAAACAGAAACTTTGGCTCTTCAATGCGCTCGCGTAAGGCCTTCGACGCCTTTCGCCAGCAGATAAAGAGAAGCAGAATGAGCGTGACGATTCCAATAATCCAACCGGTCATGGTGCGCCTTCCATTCCCGCCATGCCGCCGGCGGCGCTGGCTGGCGCAGCTTGCGAAGTCAACGCAGGCGTCGTGCAAGCGGTGGCAGACGGCTGATAGAGCGAGCGAATGTAGACCGTGACGGCCTGAATCTCAGGCGCAGTGAGCAGCGGCCACTCCGGCATGCCGCTGCCGGGAACACTGTTGCGAATGACATATGCTGCGCCGTCGAACGAGACCAGCATCTGGTGGAAGTTGGCGGGCGGGCGCTTGTAGCGGTTGGCCTCCGGGCCGTCGCCCGCGCCGTTTTCACCGTGGCAGCGCATGCAGTGCGTATCGTAAACACGTTTGCCCGCAAGCATCAGCACCGGTTCGGGGGCCCATTGCTGCGCGGGGTGCAGAGCCGGCGTTTCAGGTAGTGCGAGCACGTAGTCCGCAACGGCCCGGAACTGCGAACCGGAAAGTTCGTTCCAGGCGGGCATGGCCGTGCCGGGCACGCCTTGCGCGAGTGCGCGCCACACCTCATCGGCAGGCAGGCGAAACTCGGCGAGATCAAATGCGGCCGGCCGCAACGCGCGGCCACCTTCCGAACGGCCGCGGCCATCGGCTCCGTGGCAGCCGGAGCAGTTGGCTGCGAAGACCGCTTTGCCGGCGTCCATGTCAGACGCAGCACCGGGTGCGCCTGTACACACGCGCATGTCCGATGGAATTTCCGCAAACGCTGGTTCGACCTGTGGGTTGGTTTGCTGCGCAGCGCGGCCAAGCGTGTTGAGATAAGCGACCAGATCGCGCGCATCCTGCGTAGGCTGGTCCGCCGCGCCAGCGAAGAGCCATGGAAATGGAGGCATGATCGAGTCGGGCACAGTGAAGCGCGGATTGTAAAGATGAACAAGCTGCCAGTCGTCGCTCCGCTTGCCGTATTCACGCGCGAGATCGGGCCCGATGCGGCGCGTGCCCCACATCTGCGGAAATTCGTCCTGCGTCTCCCACGCCTGCGTGGGCGGGCCGAAGCGCCACTCGTCGGCAGGCGTAAAACGAACCTGCTGCGTGTGGCAGTAAGCGCAGCCGTCGTGCGCATAGATCAGCCTGCCGTGCTCTT
>JBAUCP010000075.1:0-5074 GCA_049677625.1 Occallatibacter sp.
CTGTTACCGTCAACAATGATGCCGAAATTGATCGAAGCGGACGTCCGCTGAATCGCGTAGACAGCCGCGCCGGTTGAGTCGGTGGCATAGAGATCGCCTAGAGCGTCAAGCGCAATGCCCAGCGCAGAATCGGGATTCTTCTCGACCAGCGCCGCATCGGCAACGGTCAGTGTCCCGCTCTCGTTGGGAACCCGCACGATATTGCCGGTTGCCTTGTCTGAGACCAGCAGGCTGCCAGATGGATCGATGGCCACTCCCCAGGGTTTCGTCACGCCGGCCGGCGTCAGCGTGGTCATGATGCCAGAGGCGTAGTCCACCAGCACATTGCCGTTGCCCGTGTCTGCAACGTAGAGATTGTTAGCAGAATCCACGGCAACGCCCCACGGGCTCTTGAGCCCTGTAAGCGGAATCGCGGATTGCCCGTTGTTGGGGTTCCAGCTCACCATGCGGCTGTTGCCGAAGTCCGAGATGTACAACGTTCCATCCGGCCCCACTCCCAATCCGCTCGGCTCCTTCAACGCCGTTCCGGCGAAGGTGGCCGTAGCCGGTATCGCGGTGAATTGCGAAGCCGGCTTCAGGGCGCCGCTTACATTGGGAATCTCAACAATATCGTTGTTTGCGAAGTCAGCAATGTACAGGTTCCCGTTGGCGTCAAAGGCTGTGGCGGAGGGCTTGCCGAATCCGGTGCCGATCGAAGTCGGCGCGGTTCCAGATGGCGATCCCGCGGGAATCCAATAGACCGCTCCGGCAAAATCCGCTATAGCCATGTCGCCGGCCGCATCCACACTGACCGAATAGGGCGTGGTAAACCCGCTTGCATAGGCCGTTTCGTTGCCGGGATCGAGATTGACCTCAGGATTCTGGCCCACACCGGTGACGGTTGCCGTTCCGCTTGCCGAGTTGGCCGCATCGGTTATGGAAAGCGCTGCGCTGCGTTCGCCCACGTACGCGGGCTCGAAGGTGACGGTTGCCGAGATGACGGCTCCGGTCAGCGAGAGCGCAGGGCTGAACGTTCCATTCCCGGTACCCAGGGCTGCCCCGCAACTGCTGCCGGGCGCTACAGTGAATTCCGTCGAGGCGACGCCGAACTGCGTAGACGTAAGCGCAAGAGTGGGAGTGCAGGACGCGGCGCTGTCGATGACGTTGGCGGTCGCGGCCGTCGCCGTCCCGGCGACCGGAGTAGCGGCAACCGACAGGTTGTTCAACAAGATGATGTCCACCGCATAGTTAGCGTCGGAAGTGCCCGCTGGCGGGGTGCCGTAGTGCACCAGATACAGGTTGCCTTTGGAGTCGATGGCGGGTCCATAGCCGCCCGCTGTTCCCACGGCATAGGCGCCGGCTAGATCGGGGCCGCCCGATTGGGTGTTCGGAATGGCGAAGATACCATCCGCATTGGTCGTGAAGTAGATAGTGCCGTTGCCCGCGATAACCGGACCTCCGAATCCGTTGCCGTACCCGGCTTTGTTGGTATAGCTCAACAAAACCGTCGGAGCCGTTGCGTACGCGCCCGACACCAGAGGCAGTTCATCGAGATTGCTTACTTTGCCCGTCGAGTTGTTGCCATCGACAAAGAACAGATTGCCCCACGGGTCAAAGGCCAGCCCGCCCAGCGGATTGGGGTCCGTGTAGACAAGCGTCGGCGTGGCGGTCGCACTGGTCTGACACGTCGCGTTGCACTCGTAGATGGTGTTCGCTGTGGTTCCCGCCGTGCTCGTAGTGGCCCAGAGGTTGCCCGAAGCGTCAAACACCAAACCCGAGAACCCGGATTGCGCGCCGAGGCCGGGTGCATAGAGGCACGCGGCGGTATCGGAATTTCCGCCGACGCAGGCGGCCGTCGGCTCCGCGGTGGACCACGCGTACGTGCCGGTCGATGCGCTGAATGGAATCTTGTAGATGTTCGGGACGTACCCATCGGCTGCCACGTAGAGGTTGCCGTAACTGTCGACCGCGGTGGGTCCCAGGTTGGAACCGCCATGGGCCGTTTTCGCCCACGGTGCGATATTGGTCACCGTGCCGCCGCGGGTGATCTGCAAGAGAGCGTAGCCAAATTGCTCACCGATGTAGACGCTGCCGTCTGCACCCACCGCAAAGGTTTCGCTCAGAGGAGATTGACCGGAGTCCTGCCCGCCGCCGGGAAACCATCCAAGCGTGGTTTCCTGGCTCACAACAATGCCTGGCTTGGCTTGCGCATTCGCAGCCGGGGCGCACAGGCAAAGGATCAGCGCACACAACAGGGCTACCCATGTTCCCGCCGCAAGGGATCTCACTGGACTCGTCAATTGATTCAAAGTAGTTCGCATAACTTCTCCTCCGATCTGGTTCTCTCCGAATCCGGGATCGCCAGTTGCGCGATTTGTCCCCGTGCTGCCGTCTCCACTCTTCGCCGCGCCAGGCCCTGAGCCGGTCATTCCCGCCCACCCTGGAACGCAGTGTCCGTGCCACATCGATTTTTCAAACCGCAAACCCTCTTCGAAACACCGCACTTTTCAGCAGGCCCTTGCCGGGCTCTTGTCTTCAATGGAAGCCCTAGCTCGTCTTCGGTTTGGCGCTTGCTGGCCTTGCGCGCCCACAGATACAATTCATCTGCTTTTGCCGGCCCCGGGTGCGCATGCGCAAAACCAGACCGATCGGGTCTTGTGGACCGGAGCGGGTCTTGAGCGGCTGGTCGAAGCAGGCAGAAACACAAGCGGTTAAGGCTCAATCGCACGCCTCCGCAGACATTTGCCCCATGGAATCTTGCCCCCTGGATTTCCCTGCGGTTTCTAATTCAAATTTGATAACGATACACCGTACCCGACAAAAAAGAAATTTGTCAAGAAAAAGCCGCAGTTGAATCGATTAAGCTTGAAATTCCGCATTTTTTCACGGTTTGCAGAGTGCGGCTTGTGATATCGATCTCTTGATTCTCCTGCTCAGTCGTAACGCACCACGGCGGTGCTATCGCCAAGCGAATTTCGGGCAAACTGGCGTGAAGATAAGGTCACATGCTGCTGGTAACCACGCCGCGAGTACCTTGCGGCAGACGCATGCCCGCGAAAGGCGAGAAGACGGTTTCGATACCATGGTGGAGCGTGATAGGATGGCTTCCGCAAAGCAGATGAGGACGGCGGCGACAGCTAGATGAAACAAGGGTATTGTGCGTTTTGGGCCCGTTGCGGCCAGGGAGACAAGTGATGAAGAACTTCGGGCGGCAGGCAGCATTCTGGGTATGTATCGCGGGGAGCCTGTGGACGGCAGGATGCGGCGGGGGCGGCGGGTCAACCTCGACTCCGCCTTCAAAAACCACACCGACGGTGACGGTGACGCCGGCTTCGATGAGCATCACCACGGCGCAGGCGCTTACGGTAACGATATCAGTGAGCGGCAGCCCGTCGCCTACCGGAACGGTCACCCTGACCAGCGGCAGCTATAACTCCGGTGCGGTGACACTCATCAGCGGAAGCGCGTCCATCAATATTCCCGCGGGCTCGCTGGCCGCCGGAAGCGATACGCTTACAGCGAGTTACAGCGGCGATTCGAATTACAACACCGCTTCCGGTACTTCGACTCCCGTGACCGTCACGGCGCCCTCGAAGACCACGCCAACCGTGACTGTTACGCCGGCTTTATCGAGCATCACCACTTCGCAATCGCTGAGCGTAACAATCGCAGTGAGCGGGAGCCCTGCGCCTACGGGAACGGTGACGCTGACCGGTGGCGGCTATACCTCCGCCGCGGTAACGCTCACCAACGGAAGCGCGACCGTCAATATTCCTGCGGGCTCGCTGGCCACCGGATCCGATACACTTTCCGCAAGTTACAGCGGCGATTCGAATTACAACACCGCTTCCGGTACATCGACTCCCGTGACCGTGACGGCGCCCGCGAAGACCACTCCGACGGTGACAGTGACGCCGGCTTCGTTCAGCATCACCACGGCGCAGTCGCTGAGCGTGACGATCGCGGTGAGCGGGAGCCCTGCGCCTACGGGAACGGTCACCCTGACCACCGGCAGCTATAACTCCGGCGCGGTGGCGCTCACCAATGGCAGCGCGACCGTCAATATTCCCGCGGGCTCGCTGGCCGCCGGGTCCGATACACTTTCCGCAAGTTACAGCGGCGATTCGAATTACAACACCGCTTCTGGTTCATCAGCCCCCGTGACCGTGACGGCGTCCTCAACGACCTACACGCTCACGGTTGACTCGGTCGGGCCGTCCAGCGGCATCTCGATCACCGATTCGCCGAAGGACAACAACAACACCGCCAGCGGATCGACGCCCTTTACGCTCACTTACAACTCCGGAACCCAGGTAACGCTGAGCGCTGCGCAACTGGATAACGGCTACAGCTTCGTCTCGTGGAGCGGATGCACCTCGAACCCCACCACAACCAGTTGCGCTGTCACCATGAACGCCAATACAACGGTGACAGTGACTTACAACGCGCCGTCGGTGACCTCCATTACGCTTGCGTGCACAACTGTTTCCACGAGCGCGTCCTGCAGCAGTTCGTCCACAGCAGGGACCGTGGCGATCGGAATCCAGGCGCAGTTCAGCGCGACGGTGAATGGAACCGGCAGTTTCAGCAAGACGGTTACCTGGTCGATTGCCGCACCCTCGGGAAGCAGCCTGAGCCCCGGCGACATCAGCACGACCGGCCTCTACAACACGCCGTATCCCGCACCGGCGACGGTGACAGTGACTGCAACCAGCACGCAAAACACTTCAGTGAGCAGCACCATGACCGTGACGCTGAGCGCGCCCACGGCAACCGGGCCGGCGCTGGCCGTGGATCTGAATACTCCCTCGACGCCGAGCGAGAATCCGCACACGATCAACCCATACGTCTATGGAATGAACGCGTTTTACCTCGACCCGGCTTCAGAGAAGATCGCGAACCCCGGCATTCTCCGCTGGGGCGGCGACGACACCTCGCGCTACAACTACCAGAACGGCATGACCAACTCGGCCAGCGACTATTACTTTGAGAGCTTCCTGGGCGCGGCAGACATGTTCCCCAACGGCAGCGGCAGCACGAACTTCACCCAGTTTGTACAGTCGACGGACGCTGCCGGCTCGGCGGCGCTGGGCAC
>JBAUCP010000076.1:0-8212 GCA_049677625.1 Occallatibacter sp.
GTTCTACGTGTTTTGCAAACGGGCACGGCTTGCCGTTCAAATGATCCTCAAACTCCTTGCGAAATTTCTTCACAAACGCGATCGTGGGCATTGCCGCCGCGTCGCCGAGCGGGCAAAACGTGCGGCCCATCATGTTCTCGGCCAGATACTGAATGTTGTCGATGTCGCTGGCCGCGCCAAAGCCCGCGTGAAACCGCGTGAGCGATTTTTTCAGCCAATCCGTTCCTTCGCGGCAGGGAATGCACCATCCGCAACTCTCGTGCTGATAAAAGCTGATCGTGCGCAGCGCAAACTCGACGATGCACGTCTGGTCGTCGATCACGACCACGCCGCCTGAGCCAAGCATTGAGCCGGCCTTGCCCACCTGGTCGAAGTCCATGCCCAGCGTCTCAATCTCTTCGGGCAGCATCACCGGAGTGGACGATCCGCCCGGCACCACGGCCTTCAATTTGCGCCCGCCGCGCACCCCGCCGCCAACCTCGTAGATCATCTTTTTCAGGTTGTATCCCATGGGCAGCTCGTAGACTCCCGGCCGCTCGATGTGGCCGCTCAAGCCAAACAGCCGCGTGCCGCCGTTGCGTGGCGTGCCCACTGCGGAATAAGCCTCCGCGCCCATCGCGATCACGTGCGGCACCGTGGCGATGGTCTCCGCGTTGTTGATGATCGTTGGTCCGCCGTAGAGTCCCACAACGGCAGGGAAGGGCGGCTTGATGCGCGGCACGCCGCGCTTGCCTTCGAGCGATTCCATCAGCGCCGACTCTTCGCCCACCTCATACGCGCCCGCGCCGGACTGCGTGATGATCTCGAATTCGTTCTCCGAACCGAAGATGTTCTTGCCCAGGAATCCGCGCGCGTAGGCGTCGGCGACGGCCTTCTCCACGATATCGAGCAGATAGCGGTATTCGCCGCGCAGATAGATGAAGCCGGTCTTCGCGCCAATGGCCAGGCCCGCAATAATCGTGCCTTCAATCACCGCGTGCGGATCGTGCAGAAAGATGAGATGGTCTTTGCAGGTGCCCGGCTCGCTCTCGTCGCCGTTGACCAGCACGTATTTCGGCTTGGCCGACTGCTTGGGCACGAACGACCACTTCATGCCCGTCGAAAAGCCCGCGCCGCCGCGCCCGCGCAGGTTCGAGGCCTTCATCTCGTTGATGATCCACTCCGGCCCCTGCGCAATGCATTTCTTCACGGCTTCGTAGCCGCCCAGCTCGATATAGCGGTCGATGCTGGCCGCGCCCTGGCCAAAGCGCCGCGTGACAATCTTCACCTCATCGGGATGCGAGACCAGCTTAGGCATCCGCGGCCGTCCCTTCAACCTTCCCGCGATAGCTCTTGAGAATGCCGGGCACATGATCCGGCGTCAGGTCGTCGTGGAAGTCGTAGTTGACCTGGATGGCAGGCGCCCAGCAGCAGGCTCCGATGCACTCTACTTCTTCAAGCGAGAAGACGCCATCGGAGGTCACGCCCTTGTGGCCCACGCCCAGCTCCTCCTGAAAGCGCTCATAGAGATCGTATGCGCCGCGCAACATGCAACTGATGTTGGTGCACACCTGAATGTTGTATCTGCCTGCCGGCTTGAAGCGCAGCATCGAGTAGTAAGTAGCCACGTTGCGCACGTCGAGCTCTGTAATGCCGATCCGATCGGCCACTTCGGCAATCACCGCATCCGAAAGATAGCCGACCTCATCCTGCGCGTAGAGCAGCATGGGCACCAGCGCCGAGCGTTTCACCGGATACTTCGCGGCCAGCGCGTCAAAGCGCGCCGCCAGTTTGGGAGAGAAAATCGACATGGTCTCCGGACTCATTGCATCAGCTCCCGTGCCCAGGCTTCGGCTGCCATATCCATCTCTTCCTCGCCCACCCCGTCGGCTGCTCCGTCTGTTGCAGTGCCGCGCAACCGGCCGGCTTCAGTCAGCTCCAGCCGTCCGCTGCTTCCATTTTCGCGCATCCAGCTCACGGCCGTTCCACAGCGCTTGATTTCCAGCCGTTTTTCTCCGTGCCGCGCCAGGATTAGGCCCTCATCTGCCTCGATTGTCGCCTGGCGATTGCCGCTCAGCCCGTGCACCGCCGTGTAGCTGCGCAACAGCGACGCCAGTGAAATCCAAAGCTCCGCGTAAACCGGCTCACTGGAGCCTTCCGCCGCGCTCACCTCAGGAAAACTCCCCGGAAAGAATGCTCGAAATAATGTCCACGGCAATCTCTTCGGGCTTCAGCCCCGTCACGATCACTCCCAGGCCCTCTTCGTTGCGAAAGGATTGCGGCTCTTGAACGCCGCGGTTAAACAGATACTCCCGCCGTCCAACCTCGTTCCCATTGGGCGGACCGGTGATGGTGGCCTTGATGCGGTGCCGCTCCGGCTGCGCATCGAGCTCCACGGTGCAAAACAGCGACATGCCAAACGTGAAGCAAAACTTTCCTGAAAAGCTGGGCAAGAAACTCCTGTCGAGTGTCGGTACCCCCCTCTTGGTCAGCTCCGAATTAGCTTTATTGATCTCCGCAACCAGGTGCGATTTCACAGTTTGGTAAAAGGCGGCCGGATCGTACTCCATCCTGTCGCCGCGGATGCCGCCGCCTTTAGCGGCCTCCTGCAATGCCTTTGCTTTATCTGCCAACTTCGCATAATCGACCATGTATCTATCTCCCCTTATCGATCTATTTCACCTAGAACAATATCAATAGAGCCAATCACAGCCACCAGGTCAGCCAGCAGCCGGCCCTTGCTCATAGTTTCTACTGCCTGCAGCGTCGCAAATGAAGGATTGCGCATGTGCACCCGGTAGGGCTTCGCCGTGCCGTCTGAAACCACGTAATAACCCATCTGCCCGCGCGGGCTTTCAATGCCCTGGTACACCTCGCCCGCGGGAACGGCAAAGCCCTCCGTCACGATCTTGAAGTGATGGATCAGCGCCTCCATCTGCGTCTTCATCTTCTCGCGGTCAGGCAAAACGATCTTCGGCGCGTCGGCCTTGATCGGGCCCTCCGGCATCCCGTCCAGTGCCTGCTGGATAATCCTTACGCTCTCGCGCATCTCGTCGAGCCGCACCAGATAACGCGCCCACGTATCGCCGGCCGTGGACGTGGGCACCTTGAAGTCGAACTTCTCGTAGCTCGAGTAGGGCATATCGCGGCGCAGGTCGATATCCACACCGGAGGCGCGCAGCGGCGGTCCGGTCACGCCCAGCGCAATCGCATCCTCCGCGGAGAGATGCCCCACGCCCTTCAGCCGGTTGGCGAAGATCGGATTTCCGGTGAGCAGGTTCGAATACTCGTCGATCTTCTCCGGAAAGGTCTTGATGAAGGCCTGCACCCGCGGGAAGAAGTCGAGCGGCGGCTCCATGGCGAGCCCGCCGATGCGGAAGTAGCTGGTCATCATCCGCTGGCCTGACACGGCCTCAAACAGGCGCAGAATATCTTCGCGCTCGCGGAAGGTGTAAAGGAAGACCGTCAGCGCGCCAATATCCATGGCGTGCGTGCCCAGCCAGACCAGATGTGAGTTGAGCCGGGTCAGCTCGGAAAGCAGAACGCGCACCCACTGCGCTTTTTCGGGAATCTCCAGCTCGATCAGCTTTTCCACGGCCAGGCAGTAGCAGAGATTGTTGGCCATCGGGCTCAGATAATCGATGCGGTCGGTGAGCGGCACCACCTGCTGATAAAACTTGGCCTCGCAGGTCTTCTCGATGCCGGTGTGCAGGTAGCCGATCTCCGGGTAGACGCGCACCACGATCTCGCCGTCGATCTCCAGCACCAGGCGCAGAACCCCGTGCGTGGATGGGTGCTGCGGTCCCATGTTCAGCACCAGGTGCTGATCGCCCGCGCCCTCGGCCACCGGAGCTTCAAGAATAGGCGTGCCAACGCTGCCGGCCATTAGCGGTACCCCTCCACCGGGTAGTCCTTGCGTAGCGGATGCCCCTGCCAGTCGTCGGGCATCATGATGCGCCGCAGGTTGGGATGGCCCTCGAACCGGACTCCGAACAGATCGAAGACCTCGCGCTCATAGTAGTTCGCCGCGGGCCACACGCCGGTGATCGACTCCACCGCGGGCTCGGCCTCGTCAACCATCACCCGTAGCCGGATGCGTTCCTTATAGCCGTGCGAAAGAATGTGATAGCTCAACTGGAAGCGTGGCGAGGCAGGGAACCAGTCCACGGCCGTCAGGTCCTCAAAGAAGTTGTAGCCGGCTGCCTGCACCGTCTGCGCGGCAGCGCGAATCTCGCCGGGCGCGATGGTCAGCGTGAGCTCGCCGCGATCGAATTTGGCGTCGGTCAGCGCCTCCGGGTTCCAGGCCAGAATGGCTTTCACGGCCGGGTGCTCGGCCATCCCGTCCACGACCGCCGCTCTGCCGAAAAGTCCGGATTTGCTTATCGATTCGCTCATCCTGCGAGAATCCGCCCTTTCAAAGATCCGCCCTGTCCTGGCTCCAGTCCAGAACGCCTTTGCGCACAATGTAGTAGAGCCCCACGGCCACAAAGCCCAGATACACCACCATCTCCCAGAAGCCGAACAGCCTGCTGCCGGTGATGGCGGGCAGTTTGCGGTAGATCACCGCCCAGGGCAGCATGAAGACCGCTTCCACATCGAACAGGATGAACAGCACCGCGACCATGTAGAAGCGCACGCTGAAGCGTCCTCGCGCGTCGCCAACTGCCTCGATGCCGCACTCGTAGGCCTCCAGCTTGACCTTGGTGTTGCGATGCCGGCCCACGAACCGGGATGCGGTAATCATCCCCACCCCGAGTAGAACCGCGGCGAGAATCTGCATCAGCAACGGAAGGTACTGCCAGTAATAGGGAATCATCGCTGTCCCATCCAAAACTTGCTGAAAAATCGTGCTTTCTGGCCGTCAACATCGGCCGGACCCGTTCGCACAGTCCCTGTTTTGAGCTTAGGTTTTCAGCCTCATCCCGTCAAGGCATAGCTGTGCGCAGCGGCGTTTCCTTGTGCACGCAAGTTCACACTCTGCTTCCGCAGCCCGCCAGATTCCATAGCGCGGAACCCTCGCAGCCACCATGGACTCTTTGGATTTTCTCAGTCCTCTGCGCGCCGGCGGGGACGGCGGCGTGCAACGGTTTTCGGGGGGACAGCCACGCTCAATATCGCCGCGCTCAGGAAATACAAACCGGGCTCCACTCCCGGTATGGGTGAACTGCGTCACAGGTTTTTGTTGAATTTCGAACCTTAATCCCGTGTGTCCTGGACCGGCACACAGTACGTTTGTCACCTGAACAGTGACACGAAGGAGTCGAAGATCAAGACGGGAGCTTATGCCATGGCGATTTCGCCCACCGTCCCAAGATCGCCGAAACCGGCTCCCAGCGGCTCTCTTCGCGGCGGGGTTCCTGCTTCCGCTCCTGGTCCCAAGGTCCGCCGCCGTATCAGCCCGCAGGCCGGGCGCGCTCTCGAGATCCTCGGTCATGCCATCGATTACCTGACGGACGAGTACGTGCACCATGGCGGAGAATTCCGCCCAGGCGACCCTGAGCTTGACGCCATCGAGTTGCTGATGGCCGCCAACCGCGCCATCTATTTCGAATGTCCCCGGATTCCGACCCTGCGCGAGCGCTGCCTGCGGTTCTTCGGCATCGGCCGTCGCTAGCTCCCACCCGCTGCTTACTACTGCCCAAACACCAGCACCGCAAACAGCAGCAGCCACGCCAGGCCCATGGTGTGCCAGAACCAGGCTGTCGCATCCACCGCAATCTGGCGGTAGTCCACGCGCTTGAGCCATCCCAGCAGGCACAGGCACGCCAGCAGGCCCAGAACGCCCAGCACCAGGTGCGCCGCGTGCAGCCCGGTAATTACATAAAAGAAGTAGCTCGCCGGCGTTGACCAGCGGTCAAACGCAAAGCCCTGCGCCGTCAGTTGCTTCCACGCCACCATCTGGCCGGCCAGGAACAACGATCCCAGCACCAGCGTGGCGCCCACCCAGGGCAGCGTGCGCCGGAGCGCCGGCCGCCCCAGCCCCAGCCACTCTTCCAGCACGTCGAACTCGCGAAAGATATGCTGCCGCGCCAACTCCATCGTCAGGCTGCTCAACAAGAGCGCTGCGGTATTCAGGAACAGGATGGGCGGCAGCAGCACCGGATGCCAGTCGCCGATCTGCCGCAGCGTCTCCGGGTCCATGTGGGTGCTCGCCTGGCGCGCGTAAAACAGGATCACCAGCACCACGAAGAACATCATGTCGCCGGCCAGCGCGCAGAAGACAAAGGCTCGAACCCGGTACAGAAGCTCGCGCGGACCTCTGCGCGGGTTCTTCCACTCATCGTCTCCGCCTCCGCCTCCACCGCCGGTCGGCCGCCGGTCAACAGGAGGTTTGCCGCCGATTCCGGGCGATTTCCGTTCGGTATCCGCAGGGATGGGCGTAAAGATGGAAGGCATGACGGCCCCTATGGACTTGAGGTTACTCCCACTTTTGCTTGGACGCACATTGAATCGCAAGAGTGGCTTGAAAATCCAAGAAGAATCGTTTCATTTCTGGATGAAGGCGAAGAACGGAACGCCCAGGAAATTCAAGAAAAGGGCCCAGGCTCCTGATCGCATCTTCTTGTATCACTGCCTTGGGTGCCCCAGGTCTGGATTTTCAGACCTGGGAGAGCACAATCCTCAACCCGCCACAAAAACCGGGTGCCCCACCTTCGCCGATTCGTGTTCTTTACGAATCGGTTAAGGTGGGAAACCACGAATCTCAACCGCAACGCACAAATTTATCCAGTCAGAGACCGCGAGCGCGCCGCCTTCACCGCATCCACAAACAGCCGGTGCACGCGCCGGTCGGAAGAGAGCTCAGGATGAAAGGTTGCGGCCATAATCGACCCCTGCCGCACCAGCGCCGGCGACCCATCGCGAAAGGCCAGCGGCTCAACCCCCGCGCCGATCCGAGCGATCCGCGGCGCACGGATAAAGACCATCTCCAGCGGACCGCCGGGCAATGCGGTCTCGGAGTGAAGAATCGCGGAGTCGATCTGACGTCCGTAGGCGTTGCGCTCCACCACTGCATCGAGCAGGCCCAGCGAGCGCTGCGGCGGATTGACAACCTCGCGCGCCAGCAGAATGGCCCCCGCGCAGGTGCCGAAGACCGGCTTATTTCTACAGAACTCTTCCAAAGCTTCAAAGAGGCCGTGCCTCTCCAGGAATTTGAGTATGGTGGTCGATTCGCCTCCGGGCAGAATCAGCCCATCAAGGGACTCGCCGTCCAGGCGAAGCTGGTCGGCAGTCTTCACCAGCGAAGGAGTGGCGCCAGCCTCTTTGAGCGCCGCCGCATGTGCAGCATAGTCGCCTTGAATCGCCAGCACGCCGATGCTTGGAGAATACGGTTCGATCAGTCCATCTCCTGTAGATATCTAGATAGCTGGATGATACGGCAGCCGATGGCGCATGAATTTCAACAGTCGAGATAGACGCGTGGCCCACATCTCGATCTACCTTAAATGTCGGGGTTTACCCCACATCCGGTGGGGTCAGCGGCCTTCGGCAGGGGGGAACCAACGCGGCGGTCTCCAACCTTCGGTCAAAATAGCGACGGACGGGGCATCTGTCGGCGCGGTCTTTCCGTTATGCTATTTGCATGGAACTGATCTTCGAAGTGCGCGAGGCGGAAGAGGGCGGCTATGTGGCGCGGGCGCTGGGGCAGGCGATCTTTACGGAAGCCGAGACCTGGCAGGAGTTGCGCGACAACGTGCTGGAGGTGACGAGCCTCCATTTCGAAGATGCGCCGGCCAAGCCCAAACTCATCCAATTGCATTTTGTAAAGGATGAACTGATTGCGTTCGAGGCTGCGTGAAACTGCCGCGCGGTGTATCGGCCGACAGGCTGATTCGCGCTTTGGAACGGCTCGGCTATACGGTGATTCGCCAGAAGGGAAGCCACATCAGGCTTTTTCACGAAGCGTCGCCCACCCATTCGATCTCCGTTCCCATGCATAATCCACTCAAGATCGGCACATTTCATGGAATTCTTGTCGAAGTAGCCCAGGCCCAGTCCATTTCAATCCAAGACATCCTCGACCTGCTCTGAACGCCTGCGGCGGGGCCAACTGCCTTCGGTCCGGAGAACCAACGTAGACGGCTTCCCGCCCTTCACTAGAAAGAAGCGAAGGATGGGGCATCGAGCTAAGGAAAGGATAGGGTGCCCGGAGAAAGACGCCATATCCAGTTGTGGAAGACTCCTCAGCTGGCGGTAAACTGATGTCGCGGCCCTACCTACATCAGTGAATACT
>JBAUCP010000077.1:0-2345 GCA_049677625.1 Occallatibacter sp.
TGTCCGGTGGCCTGCGCGGCTGCCGGGGCCTTCCACGCTGCCAGCAGCGACTGTGCCTCGCCGTCGCTGGGGCGCAGCTTCAGGCACTGCGCCAGTTCGTTCAGCGCTGCGTCCGTCTTGCCATCGCGCTTGAGGCTCACGGCCAGATTGAAGTGGTAATCCGCCGCGTCGGGGTCAGCCGACGCGGCCTGCACAAAGAACGCCGTGCCGTCGTGACCCTGCCGGCTCACGGCCACTCCCTGGTTGTTCACCACCTCGGCCAGCGGCAGAATCCGCGCCACCTGAGCAAAAGCCTGCTCTGCCTGGGGATAGTCGCCGGAGAAGAGCAGCGAAACGCCGCGGTAGAAGCCGGCTTCCAGTCCATCCGGTCCGTCGCGGTCCACCTTGGCAAAGGCCTGCGCGGCCTGGTCGTACTGCTGGCCCTGGTAGTCTTCGCGGCCCAGCGCCATCCACGCAGGGCTGAAGTCCGGGCTCAGCTTCACCGCCTGCTCTAAATGGCGCAGCCGTTCGGCCTGGTCCGGCTCCGTGATGCCGCGAATGTACTGCTCAAAGGCGTCCAGACGCAGGCTCTTGCCTTCGGCGATGAAGGTCTCTTCGGCAACCCCTGAGGAGGGATCGAGCTGCCGGGTGAGCTTCCAGGCCAGCGAGTCGAAGACGGCGATCATGTCGCGCATCTCTCCGCGGGCCGTCACTGCGGCGTTCATCCGCAGGTGGGGCACGTCCACCACCTGCGCCTCGGCCACAATCTCGGTCCCCTCGGTCGAGAAGCTGCCCACCACGATCGAGTCCGCGTCCAGCGTCTGCGCCAGCTTGAGCGAGCTGGCCCGCGAAGGCTGAAAACTCTGCGGCAGCCCCAGATGATCGAGCGCGTACATGCGGTCGGCGCGCGTCATGGGCGCAAAACCGGCTGAGGCAAAGCGGCTGCTCAGCAGGTTCGCGGCGGCCTCGCGAATCCACTCCAGGCTGGGCTGGCCGCTGCGGTTGTCAAAGGGCAGAACCAGCAGGATGCGCCCATGGTCGGCGGTGAACCGCGCGGCGTCATCGGCCGACTGCGCAGGAACGCAAAGTGCAGAAAAGAGAGCCAGAACAACAGCCAGACCGGCGTAGCAGCGGGCCCGGATCAGGCGAGATGAAAAAGGAATGAGCACAACAGCAGATTATAGGCGTTGACACAGTACGCGACGGAGCCCGCGCCGAAATCCGCGGGGCAATTGCCAGAACATGTTTCGCTGCCGAGGCTGGTTCCTTTCGTCTCTGAATCGAGAGAGAGTCCGCCGCGGCTTACGCGTTCTCTGCGCATCGGCTAAGGTGGTAATGGACAATGCAAAGTAACGCGGAGGCGTCCTGTGACTGAATCCTCTGATCTTCGGTTGACGAGAATGCCGCTCAACAACGGAGGCGGCCATATGCCCGCACTCGGCTTTGGCACCCTGATTCCGGATCTGGCTGTGACGAAAACTGCGACCGGAGACGCGCTGGAAGCGGGATTCCGACACTTCGATTGCGCGGAGCGATACCGCAACGAGCCCGAGATAGGCGAGGCGTTGCAGGCGCGACTTGCCGCTGGGAAGATCGCACGCGAAGACATTTTTGTTACCACCAAGTTGTGGAACTCGAATCATCGGCCCGAGCGCGTCGAACCGGCCTTCGAGGCAAGCCTGGACAGGCTCCGGCTCAAGTATCTGGATCTCTATCTCATTCACACTCCGTTTGCATTTCAACCGGGAGACGAACAGGACCCGCGAGATCAAAACGGCAATGTCCTCTACGACAACGGAGTGACTTTGCTCGATACATGGAGAGCAATGGAAACTCTTGTGGACCACGGCAAGTGCCGAGCCATCGGCCTTTCTGACGTCGGCTTGAATGAATTGTTGCCGGTCTACGAATCTGCAAGAATCAAGCCAGCCGTGGTCGAGGTCGAGGCCCATCCGTATCTGCCGGAAACGGAGCTTCTGGAATTCTGCAAAGAAAAGGGGATCGCGCTTTTGGCCTTCGCTCCATTGGGTCACGGAATGAAGCCGGGGCTGCTCGAAGATCCAGTCATTTCGGCGATCGCCGCACGAGTTGGAAAGACGCCGGCACAGGTGCTGCTGGCATGGGCGGTGCAGCGCGGCACGGCTTTGCTTACCACACCCAAAACCGCGGCTCGCGCGAGAGAGAATTTTGACATTTCTGCCCTTCCGGAGGAGGCGTTGAACGAAATCAATCGCATTCAGACCAGGCAGAGGCTCAATCAGGTGGTTAAAACAGGCGTCCCTGGTTTCATCGCACAAGGCAGTTGAAATACAGGAACAAACATGATTCTACAGATCGCGCGACGCGACACTGGGGATGGGCAAATT
>JBAUCP010000078.1:0-15257 GCA_049677625.1 Occallatibacter sp.
ATCGTGCCACGAAAGGTGCATTGGGCTTTATCCATCACACAGGTAGCATACTTCGTGAGAGTCTATCTGGTTTTGGTTCATAAAGATAAAGCGTCAGGCACGCGCGGCGGCAGGGGAACGGCACGCCACGGTCGAGAACACGCAGAGAGCAAAAGATGAGGTATGGAGTAAAGGCCATTGTGTGCTTGGTGGCGGCTGGCGCAATCGCCAGCCTGTACTCAGCCTCCGCCTACGTCCCAACGCAATGGATGCACTTCGCCGTATATCTGGCCGCTATCCTCTTGAGTTCCAGGATGAGGGTAGCGCTGCCCAGGACCGAAGCGACGATGCCGGTCAACTTTCCATTCGTCTTGCTGGGCATTCTGCAGCTCTCGCCGCTGCAGGCTTTGGCTTTGGCCATCGCGAGCGTTATCGGGCAGTACCGGTTCCGCGGAGCCAAGCCTTCTTCGCGCGCTCACGTGCTCTTCGGTGTGGCCAGTGTCGCCACGGCAACGGTGCTCGCCTGGCATGCCTATGTGGCATCGCTCAGGCTGCTGAGCAATGAGACCGCACCCGCTCTCGCCGTAGCGGCAACGGTCTCCTTTCTCGCGGATTCAATTCCCGCTGTTCTGCTCAGCGTCCTCGAGTCGCGCACTGCGTCCTTCGACAAGCGGCGCCGTGAATTCCTCCATTCCATCCCGTTCTATCTTGTCAGCGCGATGCTGACTGCGGCCGCGAACTTTATCGGCGCTCAGTTCGGCTGGCTCACTTCACTGCTGCTCATCCCGCTGGTCTACACAGCCTATCGCGTTTACGAAGCGCAGATGGAGATCGTGCGCGATCGGGACCGTTACATCGCGGAGACGGAGGCGCTGCACCTTCGCACCATCGAAGGGCTGGCCATGGCGGTGGAGGCCAAGGATCAGAATACCCATCGCCACCTGATGCGGGTGAGACTCTACGGGGCCGAGCTGGGAAAGACCATGGGCCTCAACAAGCCCGAGATGCAGGCCCTCGCCACCGCATCGTTCCTGCACGATATCGGCAAGCTCGCAGTCCCCGAGCACATCATCAACAAGCCCGGCAAGCTCACCCACGAAGAGTTCGAAAAGATGAAGATTCATCCTGTGGTGGGCGCCAACATTCTGGAACGGGTGCACTTTCCCTATCCCGTAGTTCCCATCGTGCGGTCGCACCATGAGGCCTGGGATGGAAGCGGATACCCGGACGGGCTCAAAGGCGAAGACATTCCCATCGGGGCGCGCATCCTTACCGCGGTGGACTGTTTCGACGCGCTTGCATCGGAGCGCCCATACCGCAGGGCCATGCCCATCGACGAAGCAATGGCCTTCATCAAAAGCAAATCGGGCACGCAGTTCGATCCCGCGGTGGTCGAATTGCTCGGGGAACGCTATCTCGAACTCGATGCCATGGCGCGCCGGCAGATTCAGGAGATGGAGCCGCTGAATACCGATCTGCTCATCGAGCGCGGCGCGGCTCCCGGCGCGGGGTTTGCTCCCGGACAAGGAACCTCCGGTAGAAGAGAAAGCGATCGCGCTTCACGCAATGAGAACGCCGACGTGCTGGCCGAAGAGTCCCTGAGCCTGATCGCCGCGGCCAGCCGTGAGGCGAAGGCCGTCTTCGAGTTGAGCCAGATGCTCGGCACCTCGCTCAGCACGCGCGAAACAAGCGCCATGATGTCCAAGCGCCTGCAATCGCTCATCTCGTTCGACTGTTTCGCGGTCTATCTCAGGTCGGAAGAGTCGGTGAAGGCGCAGTACATCGATGGCGCGCTGGCGCATGCGTTTTCATCGCAGCACATTCCTCTCGGCGAGGGGCTGTCTGGCTGGGTCGCGCTGAACGAGCGGCCCATCATGAACGGCAACCCGACCATGGAGTCAAATTACGTGGTCGAGAGCGGAATGCTCACTGAAAACAGCTCCGCGCTTTCGATTCCGCTCTTTGACTCCAGCGGCGCGGTCTTTGGTGTTCTCACGGTTTACTCTTCGAAACACGCCGCCTTTTCCAAGGATCATCTGCGCATCCTGGAAGCGATTCAATCCAAGTTTTCGCTCTCGCTTGAAAATGCCTTCCGCTTCAGGAACGCTGAGGCCGACGCACGAATCGACCACCTCACGCAGCTCGTCAACATGCGCTACTTCTCGCAGCAGATCGATGCGCAGATAGAAGAGGCACGCGAAGCGGGGCATCGCTTTGCAGTGGGCGTATGCGACCTGAATTCGTTCAAGGCCGTCAATGACCGGCACGGGCACCTGAAAGGCAACGACCTGCTGCGCGCCATTGCCGAAGGATTCCGCGCATGCTCCCGCGCCACAGACATCGTCGCCCGCATGGGTGGCGACGAGTTTGCCTTTCTCTTCCCTTTCATGGACGAGTCTTTGACCGGCAGCCACTTGAAGAAGCTGGATGAAGCCGTGCAAAGGGCGTGCATCGGGCAGCGCATCGAAGCCTCCATCTCATCCAGCATCGGAATCGCCTACTACCCTGACGACGGCGAAACCGCCGAAGAGCTCCTGGGAAAAGCCGACCGCGAAATGTATCTGAGCAAGCAGAGCTTCTATCGCCAGCGCCGCAAGGGCGATACAAGCCTCTTTCTGGTAGGCTCAGCCACGCGCTAGTACAGAACTTGGTGAATTTGTAAACGTGCCCATGAATTTGGGTGCCCCAGGTCTCGCTTTTGAGACCTGGGAAACCACAAATCTACACGGTCGTGGTATTAGGTCGATGACCGCATGATCTTGCGTCAACCCCGCTCTTTATAGAAACCGCGCAGCACGCCGGCACCGTCACCGGCGTGGCCGCGTAGAATGCGATATACTCCGGACCAGAATCAATCCATGGAGGAATTCTCGCGATGCATTGGCAAGCGATGGGCAAGATTGCATCGGCAGCGGCGCTCGCTGTCCTGATGATGGCGGCTCCGGTACGAATCACGGCGCAGGCGGGCAGCGATACGGTGCTGAAGGCCGCGGACGTGCAAAAGCTGCTGCCGGCAAGCGTGTTTTATGACGGGCAGCCCGCCAACACGCAACTGCGCAACTCCGGCGGAGTGAAGTTCGCCGACGGGCACTTTGTGCTTGCGGCGCTGGTGGACAACGGCGGCTACTCGACCGGTGTGGCGGCTAAGTATCAGGCCTATTTCGTCGCCGAGGAGCCGATCCAGATTGGCGGACAGAGCCTGCCGGCGGGCGTATACGGCGCGGGCTTCATCGCGGACAATAAATTTGTTGTGACGGATGTGGGCGCGCACGAAGTGTTCACCGTCAACTCCTCTAATGACGCTGACATGAAGCGGCCCATGCCGCTTGAGTTTACAACCGATCCAGCGGGAGGCTACCGGCTCTACTGCGGGCGAAAATACGTGACGATTACCAAGTGAGTTCGCGCGCTTGCTGATCATTTGGAAAGCGCCTGACGAATGGATTGAGCAACCTGCGCCGCCTGAATCGCGCTTCCCGCCTCCGTAAAATGCACGTCGCCGTTGTGCGTGTCCTGGTGGCCGAGCATCAGCGCGTGCTGATCGTCTGTGACAATGCCTTCTTTCGTCATGATCGCAGCCGCCAGCCGGTTGCGCTCCTCGATACGTGCGTTGCTCGATCCACCAATTGCCGCGCCGCTCGTAGCATCGTGCAGCACCGGCGTCGTCGTCGCCCAGATCAGCACAGCCTGCGGCGCGCCTTCGCGCAGCGCGGCAATCATTCCCGGCAATCCGGCGGCGTACTGCTGCTCCGTATATCCCCAGCCATGCATGCCGTTGCTGAAGTGCACCACCGCAAACTTCAGGCCCATCATGCTGAAGTAATCGTGCAGTTGGCCGGGCAGGCGCGGATCGCCGCTCGCCGCCGACGTGGCGAAGAGATACACATTCGCCGCACCGGCCAGATCCTTCTCGACGGCAGGATAATAGCCGCGCGTGATCGAGTCGCCCACCAGCAGCACGTTGGGCAGGCCCGCAACCGCGGAGTCGGGGCGGTCGGTCCATGTCCACTCGATTTTTTCGGTGATGGGCAGGCCGGTCTGCGCGACAGCGAGGAACGAACAGGACAGGATTGCAACCAGCAGAACGATTCGGCGCATACCCGTTCATCTTAATGCGGCCGCATGGGTGCGGGATATAGGACGGCGCGGGCTTCTATGCACGGCTATTTGTTCGCGGCGAGGATTGCGTCGGCCCAGTCCTCTCCGGTCTTGCGGACCCACTTCACCGAGTCCTCGTCATTGTAATTGTTGTAGAGGTAGGCAAAGACTACGCGGTCCTGCACGCGCAGGACGATAACCGCGGTAGCCATCTTGATGGTCTTGCCGCCGGCGGAGACCGGCATGACCACGCCGAATCCGCAGGCGTCCGGTTTGGAAAAGAGCAAGCCCAGTTGAATAGGCTTGTCGAGACTGACGGTCGCCGCGTTGTCGTTCAGCGCCTTGAGGCTCCGATTGAGCTGATCCTGCGCGTCCTTAAGGGAAGCGTCGAGAGTGGTGCCAAACTGCGTCGCCATGCCGTCGGCCACCTGCTTGAAAATCTCTGGCGTTATATCGGCAAACTCCGCGCGGCGCAGCACCTCGACGAGCGCGTATTGTTGCATGCCGTCTGAACTGCCGGCACGCATGGCCGCCAGGTCGTCAGGATGGGCGAAGGCTGCAATGAGCCGGTTGGAGTCGGGCGCGAGCGGCTCGAGCAGGACGCGGTAGTCGGGGCCGATCTCCGCAAGATCGGGGGTGGGCGCGGGGATGGCGAGGGACTTGAGGCCGGCGCGGTAGGTCGGGACGGCGGGAGCTGCGGCGCTGCTTTGGGCGATGAGTGCGAGCGGCGCGCAACACAAGATTGCAACGAAGACACCAGCGTAAAGACGCGAGGTCCGGCCAAAGATGATGGACATGTGATGCTGCTCCTGAGTTATCAGGAAGTCTATCAGAGGAGTGTGAAGACATCGCTATCCAAGGTCTTGCGCCGCGGCGGACGAGCCCTGCGGCGCCCGGCAAAATTGCCGCGGTAGATTCCTACGCCGCCTTCTTCACTCGCATGGTGACTCGGAGGCCGGCGGCAGCGGTCATCTTGACCAGCAAGTCGAGGCTGAAGGCGTCTATTTTGCCGTGGATGAGGTTGGAGATGCGCGGCTGGGTGACGCCGAAGACCTTTGCAGCCCGGGCCTGGGTCAAGCCTTCGCTTTTGATGTGGCGCGTGAGGGCCAGCATGAGCGAGGAACGGAGCTTAAGATTCTCCGCTTTGACCGAGTCGGGTTCGATAGCGTCCCACACGCTTTCGTATACCTTGGTCTTCGTCATACCCCTAACTCCCGTACCAGGTCTTTATAGCGCCGCTTCGCCAATTCAATGTCCCCGGCGCTAGTCTTTTGCGTCTTCTTCTGAAAGCAGTGCAAAACGAAAACGGCGCGTAGGAATGTCGCTACATAGATCACGCGAAATGCTCCGTCTTTCTCACGAATCCTGATTTCCCTCACGCCCTGGCCGATGTCAGTCATCGGCTTCCAGTCATCCGGATCGTCGCCTTCCTGCACCTGGAAGAGCTGATAGCCTGCCTTGCGCCGGGCCACCGCTGGAAATCGGGATAAATCCTCCAGGGAGCTGCCTCGAAACTCGATTCGCCTTGCGGGTCGATCCACAGCGCGAGTATACAGAATTTTGCATAATTTGGACAGCAGATTCTCAGGACGGGGTTCGTGCTTTCCCAGGCCTCAGAATCGAGACCTGGGGCACCCATCTTCTTACGCTTTGACAGCAACCGCCCCAGCCAGCCGCTCCTGCACCAGCTCATAGCCGCGCGCGAACAGCTCATCCTGCGAGATCTTGCCGGCGGCCACGTCGGCGAGGATCGCCTTCTGCGCCTGGTACTCGCGGTTGACGATGCCGGCCTTGGACTGCAGCATGCGCCATGCCTTGCGCCGTTCCACGCAGAACATCACCAGTTGGCGCGAGAGCGCGCGGTACTCGACCTTGCCGTTCTCTTCCCACTGGATGTACACGCCGAAGTCGGGAATGTACGCCCGGTGAGCGGGGTTGACGTAGTAGCGATAGACCACATCCTGCTGCGTGATGCGCACCAGCATGTTTTCGAGCGAGATCATCTTGGCCGCCTGCTCGGGCTTGATCTTGCGCAGGTGGTTGCGGAAGCGCGCTTCCGTGGTGCACCAGTGGGCCACGGTGTAGCGCGCGGCTCCGCCGTCTTTCCCTTTGGACTCATACCAATCCAAATCAATCGACGGATTGCCCTTGATGTCCAGCGCTTCCTGATAACTCTCGCCCTTGCGGGGATCGAAAACGAACTCCGGCGCACCGCGCGAGTCGCGCACGCGCTGCGCCTGGTGCAGAGCCATGTCGTCTGCCACGCCGTGCTCCGGCTGGCAGGTGGTGAAGCACTGCAGGAACATGGTGCCGCGATATTCCAGGCCGTCGAGAATCGCCCGGTAGAGCTTGGGCGCGTTGGCCATGGAAACCTGCGCAACGAACGGCGAGCCGTGGCCGGCGAGGAAGGTCTCGGCCACCGTTTTCTTCTCCGTGTTCTTGCCCTGCGTGGCGGTGCCGAAGACGTTCATGTCGTTGCCGCCAAGCATGGGGGTCGAATCGGAATTCTGTCCGCCGGTGTTCGAGTAGACCTGCGTGTCGAGCATCAGCGCCTTCACGTTGGGCCGGTTCTGCAGAATCACCTTCGACATGTTCTGGTAGCCGATGTCGCCCATGCCGCCGTCGCCGCCCACCACCCAGACCTTGGGCAGCTCGACGATCTCCTTGTCGGTCATCAGCGCGTCAGTGAAGTGCGTTAAGTGGTAGTGCTCTTCCTCGCTCACGCCCTTGCCCTCGCGGGTGAGGACAATGTCCGCCAGCCGCTCGGGGATGACCGACCGGCGCGCGTGATCCACGATGAAGCTCTCGCCCATCAGCCAGCCCACGGTAACGCCGTCCTGGAAGAGCGAGTTCATCCACGGATACGGATGCGGATTGTTCGGCGAGGTCGATCCGTACACCGTGTTGCAGCCGGTGTGCGCGGCCATGGCCATCACGCTCATGCCGTTCGCCAGGCGTCCATCGATGGGCTGCAGGTTCTTGTGGTTGAAGGCCTCGGTCAGCAGCACCGCTGCAATGGCCTCCACAAGCTGCGCGTCGGTGATTGCGCCATGCTCGGCCTCGTAGGCCGCGATGCGCGCGTTGGAGTCCTTCTTGTCCTCGCCGCCCAGGCCCATGATCAGGTGCTGGATGGTCAGGCGCAGCAGCGCGTAGTCAGCCGGATTGCTCTCTTTGAGCGCAGCCAGCTTGGCCGCGCCGGTCTTTTCGAGCTCGCCTGCTTTAGCAACGAAGCGGTCGCTCTTGGCGTGGTACACGGGGCGCATGTAAGCCTCGGTCACCGCGGCGATGGAGCGCAGCACTGACTTTTCGCCGCAGCCCGCGCAGGCGCCGTCGCCGGCCACCAGCGCGTCGTAGTTGGTGCGGACCATCAGCATGTTGCGCAGCGTAGCGGTCTTCGAGTCGGCGGGGTTGGCGCCGTTGTAAAGCCCGAGGTACTTCTGCGACGTATCGGGCAGCAGGTTCAGGAAGGCCGTGCCGGTCTCGTGCTCGGCATTCACCTCTTCGGTCTCCTGCACCATCTTGAGTGCCTGGTGATCGCCGCAGGCCGTGACGCAGGCCGCGCAGCCTTTGCAAAGATCGCTCACGAAGATCGAGAAGATGCCGCCCGCGCCCGGCGTCTTGCGCTCCGGCGAGGAGAAGATGGCATTCACCTTCTGGTAAGCCATCGGAACCTTGTCCATGATCGAGAAGAACTGCTTCTTGGCTTCCGCCGAGAAGCCGTCGACAGATTCCGTCACTTCGCGCAGAATCTGCGGCAGCGGTGTTCCCTGCTTCATCTCGGCCACCATCCGCTTGCGCGTGAGGCTCTCGATCTCGGGCAGCTTGTCGAGCATCTTGCGGCGCTCGCCCTGGTCGGAGACGTAGCGCGTGACCGCGGTGCCGAGTACGGTGCTCAGATCCTGCGACGTATTCGGCAGCGCAGTGTCCGGGCAAACCGAAATGCACTCCATGCACTGCGTGCAGTTCTCCGGAATGTAGAGCGGCGTTTCGCGGCGGGCCACGTACTTTGAAGCCGTGTCGCCGGTGGCCGCTGCAATCACGCCCATGGCGGAGAGCGGCGTGGCCGGCTGGTCGTAGCCGTAGTGCGAGCGGAACTCCGCGTCAAATGCGGCGATGGTCGAGATCGGCGTGCGCGGACCCTGACCCGCAGGAATCGCAGTGGAGCGGCAGCCGGTGGAGCAACTGCTTTCGCCGCCCACAGCCGCCATCTCAAGAATCGGCAGCAGCGCCACGCCGCGCAGGCTGGAGTGGTCGGCCGCGGCCAGCTCGCCAATAGCAATTTCCTTCACCCGCTCGAAGCCCTGCAGCATCACTTCCATGTTCGACTGCACCACGGCGTCGCCCAGCTTGCCGAACTTCTTCACATACTGCTTGTAGACCACGTCGCGGTACTGCTCCTGCGTAATGCCGAACTCCCCGAGCATGGGGCTGACGGCGAAAAATGCGCCAAGGAACGCGTTGCCCTGCATGCGCAACTGCAGATCGGAGCGATCGGTAGCCTTGCGCGCGATCTCGAAGCCGGGCAGCGTGAAGACGCGAATCTTTTTGTCGATGATCTGCTTGCGCGCCCACTGCGGCAGGTTCTCCCACGCGCGCTCGCCTTCCTCATCCGACTCCCACACCAGGCTGCCGCCCTCCTGCATGCCGTCCAGCGGATTGGTGTGCGTAAAGGCCTTCGGGTCGCAGCACAGCACCACCGTTACATGGCGCAGGTCGCAGTTCACGCGGATACGATCCTTCGCGGCAACCATGAAGTAGCTGGTCGGCGCGCCCTTTTTCTCCGAGCCGTACTTGGGATTGGCGCTGACGTGGATGACTTCCTTCGGGTTGCCGAGATCGTCCTTCAAACCATCGCGCTCGTAAAGCAGATCGTTCAGATCGCCGAGAATTGCGCCCAGGTTTTTGCCGGTGGTGATGGCGCCCCATCCGCCGATGGAATGGAAACGCACCGCAACCGCGCCTTCGGGCAGCAACGACGGCGCTTCATCGGTAACCACCGAGTAAGGATGGTCGATGCCCAGCACCATGAACGACACGCCGTCGGCCGCGGTCTTGCCGTCGGTGCGCGCCCGGCCCGCAGTCGCGAACTCATACGCGCCGATGATGTGCTCGGGGCGGAAGTCGCGCGAGCCAAGTCCGTAGCTGCCACCGAAGATCGTCGGCACTTCGTCGAGCGCGATCGACGGCAGCCCCTCAGCGGAAGGACGGCCTTCGGTGCGGATGGCCTTCGAGAGCGCGGTGCGGATGTCGCGGCCCAGCGGGTTGTCGCCGGCCAGCGCTTCGTCCGTGCGCTCCAGGATGATGACATTCTTCTTGCCCTTGAGCGCAGCCACAATGGCCGCCTCAGGGAACGGGCGAATCACGTTGACGTGGATCGAACCCACGGAAGCGCCGCGCGTCTCGCGCAGGTAATCGACCGCGGCTTCAATATTCTCGGCAGCCGAGCCGAGCGAGACGAAGACCGTCTCGGCGTCATCGGTCTTGTACTCGGTGAGCAATCCGTAGCGGCGGCCGGTCAGCTCGCCAAAATCCTTGTACGCGTCTTCAAGGAACTTGAGAATCGGCTCGGCGAAGTTATTGCGCCGCGCCACGATGCCCTGCATGTAATGTTCCTGGTTCTGCACCGGCCCGAGGAGGATCGGGTTGGCCAGGTCCATCATCTTGGGAACGCGCCGCCGCGTGGGCCCGAACAGAACGCGCTGCGCCTCGGTGGGGCAGTCGATGATGTCGTCCGGCGCGCCCAGGTACTCGCGGATCAGCTCGGACTCGTGCTTGTAGAAGGTGCGCTCCAGGTGCGTCGTCAAAAAGCCGTCCATGATGTTCATGCCCGGCGTGAGCGAGAGCTCGGTGACGCGGCGAAGGATCAGCGCCTGGTCGGCGGCCTGCTGCGCGTCCTTGCCGAAGATCATGATCCAGCCCGTGTCCAGCGCTCCATAGATATCGTCGTGGCCGCAGTGCACGTTGAGCGCGTGCTTGGTGAGAGCGCGCGCGCCCACTTCCAGCACCATGGTCGATCCCTTGCCCGGCGCGTGATAGTACTGCTCCACGCCGTAGACCACGCCCTGGCCTGAGGTAAAGTTCACCACGCGCTTGCCGCACACCGAGTGGGCAATTGCCCCGCCCTGCGCCGCGTGCTCGCCTTCGGTCTCTATGGCAATGGTGTTGCCTCCGAAGACGTTCAGGTGGCCTTCGGCATAGGCCTGCTGGAAGAGCTCGCCACCCTCGGTCGAAGGCGTGATGGGATAGAAGACGCCCGCATCGGCAATCCGCGTTTCGGTGTGGTAGGAGACAAGCTGGTTACCGTTCGCGGTGACCCGGATTCCTGGATAACGAGCAGCAGCTTTCATTCAGTTCCCTCTCAGTCGAGCCTGGTTTCTAATTTGCGATGCCTCAAAGAGCCTGGATCGCGCTCACCGTGCGGATTGCCGGTCGAGACGCGTGCCTCCGTCGATCCCTCGTTGGTCCGGGCGGCGCTTGGCTCCATTCCTTCGTCTGGCCGTATCTTGTTGCAGTCTTTGTCGATAAGCGCGGCTTATCGAGCCTTTTTCTGCGTCTCCGATAGCCGGAATCGGCGGTTGGAAAATACCGGGGACAGGATTTTCCGCCTGATACGAGCCACATATAAGTATGCACCCTTAGAGGGGAGACGGTGTCCCAAGAGGTGGGATCGATTGGCACGAACTTTTCTGCACGGGAATTGAAGGGTGTGGGCTCCAGCCCGTACAGTTAAGTCCAGCAAAATGAATGGGCCGCTTCAGCCACGGAAAGATGCTTTTCGCGGAAACACAAATGCCAGACTCAAATTCCCATTACGCGCGCTATCCCAGCCTTGAAGGCCGCGCCGTTCTCATCACCGGCGGAGCAACCGGCATCGGCAAGTCGATGGTGACCCATTTTGCGCGGCAGCTCGCGCGCGTGGCGTTTCTTGACGTGCAGGATGAACCCGCGCTGTCCCTGGCTGGCAGCCTGGCCGCGGAAGGCTGTCCGGAGCCGCTCTACTTTCACTGCGACCTGACAGACCTGACCGCACTCAAGGCAGTCTTCGAGCGGGCCATCGCCGCGCTGGGCACGGTGGACGTACTGGTCAACAACGCAGCCAACGATCAACGCCACGTCACGGAAGAAGTGACGCCGGAGCAATGGGACAGCCTGATCGCCATCAATCTGCGCCCGCAATTCTTCGCTATCCAGGCCGTGCTGCCGGCGATGCGCGCGGCCGGCCCCAAATCGAGTATGAAATCGATTATCAACATGAGCTCGATCTCGTGGATCATTCCCACCACCGGAATTTCGGTCTACAACGCGGCCAAGGCGGGTATTGTTGGGCTCACCCGCACCCTGGCGCACGAACTCGGGCCGCACGGCATCCGCGTGAATGCGGTGCTGCCCGGCGCCATTGCCACCGAGCGCCAGAAGCGGCTCTGGTACACACCGGAGGGAGTCAAACGCATCCTTGAGAATCAAGCGCTCAAGCGCCAGATCGAGCCAGACGAAGTTGCGCGCCTCGTGCTCTTCCTCGCCGCCGACGACTCCAGCGCCATCACCAACCAGAGCTACGTGGTGGACGCGGGCTGGGTCTGACAGTCCGCGTCTTTTTCGTTCCAGACATCAAGCCCAGACATCAAGTCCGAACAACGCGCCGGCGCACCAACCACCCCACCAGCGCCCCAGCCGCAGCGCTCACCGGCACAACCGCCGTGTGCCACACCAGGATATGCGCAGCCTCAAAGTTGGGGCAGTGCAGCTCCAGAACGCCCACGCCGGCCAGGCCCGCGAGCGTGCCAGCGACCAAACCGGCTGAGACGGGATTCACCGCGAAGCCACGCCGCAAGAGCAGCCAGCACAGCAGCCCGGCGGGAACGGCATGGATGAATCCCGTGATCAGGCACACGATGCCGATCGAGAAGAAGTGGTCCGTCTGGTAATCGCGGAAGAGCAGCGCAAACAGGCCGGTCAGCGACACGCAGCCCAGCGCCAGAAGCGCGCCAGAAGAGACGCGGCGGCGGCTGCCGGGAATCATCTCGTGGACGAACCCGCTGCCCGTGACCCACGCCAGCACGCCGAGCGCAGGGAAGATTAACCACCGCTCCAGCGAATCCATCTTTTCGACGCCGAAGAATCCCGCCCGCGCCGCACCTGCCAGCGAAACAGCCGCGCAGATCAGGATGAGCCCGCCCGTCAGTGCCCACGCCGGCGGCAGCGGTCGAACCGGCCGCATCGACGAGCGGATTGAGTCCGAGACGCGCCGCAGCAACTCCGGCTTCAGGTCAAGCGGTGTGCGCGCAGCTTGGTTCAGGACTTCATCAATGTCTTCGTCTTTCACGGCAGTCCGCTTTTTCCTTTCCTGAGCCCCAGGGCGCTCATCGTTTTTCTCAACTTCTCATAGGCCCGGTGCGCTTTCTGTTTTACCGCTCCCACGCTGGAAGATGTGGCCCGCGCTACCTCCTCCAACGACATTCCGCTCACCTTCAGCATCGCGATGACTTCGCGCTGGCTCTCCGACAAAGGAGCGAGCAGCGCGTCCAGTTCATCGGCCCGGCCGAAATTCGCAGGGCTGGCCACGGTCGTTCTGGAGATCACTTCCAATTCGCGCTCGCCGGCGGTGGTGCGAATCGATTTTCGATAGTGATCCACGCGCACATGCCGGGCAATCGCATAGAACCACGGCAGCGCCGGCTCGCCGGGGCGATACGTGTGCCTCACCTTGTGAATGCGCAGCCAGGTGTCCTGCAGCAGGTCGTCGGCATCCGCGCGGCTCCCGTACTGCGCCGCGAAGAACCGGTGCAACTGCGGGCTGACGCGGTCGATCAGAACCGCAGCAGCCGTGAAATCGCCCTGCTGATAGAGGGCCATCAGTGTCTCGAGATTGTTGTCCGGGTGCATCCGATGGATAGTCTTCTTGCAATCTTTATCAGTATCGGCGCGTTCGCGCAAACTACACCACAATGCCAGACTTTGAAACCCGGTCCAATCCGATATTGCGTAATTCGACTGAGAACGCCGGAAAGTTACGCCGCATTAAGAAATTTCAACAAATATTTCAAAGCAAGGTTCTCTCAAGGCAGAGCGTAACTTTTCACCCGTCCCAATCGAATCCCTCTCTGTGAAATTACTCCAGCTCGCAATCCCGTGGGCCGGGCACACATTCACACCAAACTCCAAGGAGAAGGCAATGAATCTTCACGGGCTCAAAAACTCTGGTCTGTGGCGCAGCGGCTTTACGCTGGCGGCCGTGTTGCTCACCGGTGCACTGGCCGCATCCGCGCAGCAGGAACGCAGCACGCTGGTGATCACCAGCACCAATAATCCAAGCGGCAACTCCGTCGTCGTGTTCAAGCTGAACACTGCGGGAACGCCCTCGCTCTCCATGACCGAGAATCTGACGACCGGCGGCAAAGGCGGCGCGAGCACAAACGCGGGCATTGTGCAGTTCCAAGGCGAACTGGGAGCCGTGACGAACTACGGATCGAACACCGTCAATCAACTGGTGCGTTACGACAACTCGATTGCGATTGGGAAGACGATTCACCTTGCGCCCGACTGCGTGAATCCCGACTCCGTCGCGCTGAGCGATGATCACCTCTTCGTGGTGGGCTCAACTTGCGCCGAGAGCCATGCGTGGCCGTCGGGTTCTGTGGATGGATCGGTGGTCACGCTCACTGACACTTCCGCCGCGCAGATCGCCGTGGGCCATACCTGGGCTGCCGTGACCATGACTTCAGGGTCTGTTCTTCAGTTGCCGCTGACGCACGAGGATGGCGGACTGAATGGATCGAGCAATCTGATCACGCTGCCGGACGATGCCAACATGGTTCCGCTGGGCGAAGCCTTCTGGGGCAACACGCTTGGCTTCAACCCGGCGCACAGCCCGGACAGCTTCGCGATTCTGGACGAGAACCAGAATGTTTACCCCGTGGCCGGTCCGCAGCCGTCTTATCCCACCAATGCTCCCTGCTGGATAGCGAAGGGGCCGGGCAACACCTGGTACACGGGCAACTCGCCCGGCCATGCCATCTCCATCTTCTTCAGCGACAACCAGGGCGGCGCGTTTTACAAATCAGTACCACTGCCGGGCGGGCCGACGGACATTACCGTCTCTGCCGACCGCAAATGGCTCGCCGTCATCTACACCGTGGGCAGCGACGCCTATGTCGCCGTCTTCTCGATTGATGGGCACGGCGATCTGGCCCAGGTGGCCGCATCGAGCCCAATCAGCGGGACCACGTTCAGCGGAGTCGCATTCAGCCAGTAGCCGGTAGACGCATCTTGTCTTGCCCGGCGGGCATTGCTCGCCGGGCAAAGCGAGAACGCAGAAGCAGGCTACGCATTCGCGAGCAGATCGCGAGGCTTGCTCTCGGCCGAACTCACTCCTCAGCGTCTGCAAAATTGATTCAGGCTATACTTATGCCACGCGGCCCGGCCGTCTCCGCGTATCGGGAGGTGAAGTGCCATGCGCGATCCGGCCTCCATCCGCAGCACCAGCCTGAAATTCTTCGCCCTGTCGCTCGCCGTGCATCTTCTGCTTTCCGTGCTTCCATTCTTCTCATCCGCGCGGCCAAAGGTTACGACTGCACAGTCCCGGTCCGAACTCAAGTACTACCCGGCTGAGTTGTTCATTCCCGGCGGGAGCAGAAGAGCGGAGTGGACGCGCCAGCCTCCGGGCAGAAAGAAGCATCCGGCAGTGCCGCCGAAGCCCACCTCGGACCTGGCAGTGAATACGCAGCCCGCGCCGCCGCCGGGCCGCCCCATCTCTGCGCAGCACGACCCTGTGCCTGGCAATGGACCCGACACCGAGAGCGCAGACCCCGCATTTCCAGTGTTCTCTCCCCGTCCCGCAGTTGCCGACCGCTCACTGCTGCCCGGCTCCGAGCAGCAGGTGATTGTGGACGTGAAGGTAAGCGCGAGCGGCGATGTGCTGGAAGCTACCGTCGTGAAAGGCATTGGCAATGCGCTGGACCAGATCGTGGTGGACACGGTGAAGACCTGGCGCTTCCATCCAGCCACAATCAACGGCAACCCCGTCCCCACGGAGGCCGAGTTGATCTTCCCCTTCAGTCCGCGCTATGCAGCGGCGCCGTCCTAGGCGGTATCGGCATATAGATTTCTGCCAAGTTGTTGATGAATTAACTTGAGCACCGTCATCCTGAGCGAAGCAGGTTGCGCTTTTGCAACCTGCGCAG
>JBAUCP010000079.1:0-3597 GCA_049677625.1 Occallatibacter sp.
AGCTCATGCCGAGCCGTTCAGCGGCCTGGCGCGGCGTAAGCAGCGTGGAAGTGGTCATGGCGTCCACTTTACACGGTTCCGCTTTACCCGGTTCCGGATGCGCGTGGCAGCCGCGTCAGGGCGCAGACCGATCCGTATCCCGGCCCGGTCCCTCGCGCAGTACCGTACCGGTAATGACCCGGGCAACCCCGGGACAGCATTCGCTCGACAGTGGCCCATGTGGGTGATAGGCTTCCGGTGTTCATTTGGCCGAGTGCCTTGCGGGCCGTCTTTTTTGGGCGGTCCGGGGCGCGGCCGGGCATTTGTAATGCGGCTTCAAACCTTAAGTCTGGAGGGCACGTGAATCCACTGGGTTCGGTCTACTTCGTTTTGGGAATCAGCGTATTTTCGCTCATTATGGCCGTTTTTTTTGCGCGGCAGGTGATTGGTTCCGGTATCGGAACCCCGGATATGCAGAAGATGGCATCGGCCATCAAAGAAGGCGCAGAAGCATTTCTCAAGCGTCCATACAAAACCGTTGCGGTCCTCCTGGGTCTGCTGCTTCCCGCAATCGCCCCGACAATCGCTCAGGCCCAGCCGGAACACGCAGGCGGCGGAGGCGAAGCCAACCTGGTACTGCCGGATTTGTCGACCGTAAATTTTCTTGGGCTGAACGGACATGCACTTCTCATGTTCGGATTGCTGTTCTGCGTCGGCGGCCTCTTGTTCGGCCTGGCGATCTATGTGCAATTGAAGAACCTGCCGGTTCATCGCACCATGCTCGAAATTTCCGACCTGATTTATGAGACGTGCAAAACGTATCTGGTGACGCAGGGCAAGTTCATTCTTCTGCTCTGGGTTTTCATCGCGGTCATTATCGCGCTGTATTTCGGCTATCTCGCGCCGGTGCCGGGAAAGTCGATTGCGGTTACGCTGCCGATCATTTTGTTGTTTAGCATCGTCGGCATCGCGGGCAGCTACGGAGTGGCGTGGTTCGGCATTCGCGTCAACACATTTGCGAACTCACGGACGGCATTCGCGGGATTGACAGGCAAACCATATAAGCTCTTTGCGATTCCGCTGAAGGCCGGCATGAGCATCGGCATGTTGCTGATCTCGGTCGAGCTGTTGATCATGCTGTTTATTCTCTTGTTCATCCCGCGCGATTATGCGGGCCCATGCTTTATTGGCTTCGCCATTGGCGAGTCGCTGGGCGCTGCGGCCCTGCGTATCGCCGGCGGCATCTTCACCAAGATCGCCGACATTGGCGCCGACCTGATGAAGATCGTATTCAAGATCAAGGAAGACGATGCGCGCAACCCAGGTGTCATCGCAGACTGTACGGGTGACAACGCGGGCGACTCCGTGGGCCCGAGCGCCGACGGCTTTGAAACCTACGGCGTCACCGGCGTGGCCTTGATCACATTCATTTTGCTGGCAGTCAAGAGTCCCGAGACGCAGGCGCAACTGCTGGTATGGATCTTCGTCATGCGCGTGGCCATGCTGGTCTCGAGCGCCGGTGCGTACTTTCTCAATGGCGCAATCGCCCGCGCGAAATACGCAGAGTCTGACGAGATGGACTTCGAGACGCCATTGACCTCGCTGGTATGGATCACGTCAATCGTTTCCATCATCCTGACCTACATCGTCACGTACGAGATGATTCCCACTCTCGGTGACGGAACGTTGTGGTGGAAGCTGGCATCAATCATCTCGTGCGGAACCCTGGCGGGCGCGATCATCCCCGAATTGGTCAAGGTTTTCACTTCAACCAACTCGAGCCACGTGCGGGAAGTCGTAAAATCCGCGCAGGAAGGCGGAGCTTCCCTGGGGATCTTGTCGGGATTCGTAGCCGGCAATTTTTCTGCCTACTGGATCGGATTGAGCATGGTTGCGCTCATGGGAATGGGCTACTACTTCAGTCTGGGCCAGTCCATGGCGGACCTGATGCTCGCTCCGGCTGTCTTCGCGTTTGGCCTGGTCGCGTTCGGCTTCCTGGGCATGGGTCCGGTAACGATTGCCGTAGATTCCTACGGGCCGGTCACCGACAATGCTCAATCGGTCTACGAGTTGTCGCTGATCGAAAACGTTCCCGGCATCGAAGCGGAGTTGAAGAAGGACTATAACTTCGACGTGAAGTTCGAACGCGCAAAACATTTGCTCGAAGCCAACGATGGAGCCGGCAACACATTCAAGGCTTCCGCAAAGCCGGTGCTGATCGGCACAGCCGTAGTGGGCGCAACCACGATGACTTTCTCGATCATCATGGCCCTGACCGGCGGACTGACCCATGACGTGCAGAATCTCTCTTTGCTGCACGCGCCATTCATGCTCGGGTTGATCTGCGGTGGGGCAGTGATCTACTGGTTCACAGGCGCTTCCACGCAGGCGGTGACCACCGGCGCGTACCGCGCAGTCGAGTTCATCAAGGCGAACATCAAACTGGAAGGCGCGGAGAAGGCATCCGTCAGTGACAGTAAGAAGGTGGTAGAAATCTGCACCAGGTACGCGCAGAAGGGAATGTTCAATATCTTTCTCGCCGTCTTCTTCGCTACGCTCGCGTTCGCATTCATGGAGCCGTTCTTGTTTATCGGCTATCTGTTCTCGCTTGCGATCTTCGGCCTGTACCAGGCGATCTTCATGGCCAATGCCGGCGGCGCATGGGACAACGCGAAGAAGATCGTAGAGGTCGAAATGAAACAGAAAGGGACACCTCTGCACGACGCAACCGTGATCGGAGACACCGTCGGCGATCCGTTCAAAGACACATCGTCGGTGGCAATGAACCCGATTATCAAGTTCACGACCCTGTTCGGATTACTCGCTGTCGAGCTTGCAGTGACACTCAGTTCGGACAACCCGCTGCTCACACACGTGCTGGCCGTCGCATTCTTCCTGGTGTCGGTGTTCTTCGTGCACAAATCGTTCTATGGAATGAGGATTGATACCAAGGAAGGCAACTGATTCCTGTCTTCGAAATCAAAGAAAACGCCGCCTGGAAATGGGCAGCGTTTTCTTGTGCAATAAGGTGGCGCCCGGTGGAGGACATCGTGGCAGCGGTCAATGCGGCGCTACCCGGCACCCGTGTAGAAGTAGACCTACCGTTCAAGGAATGAGCTCAAGATCAGTTCGAGCGCCCAGCCCTCGCCGTGCCTCTCTGTCGACAAAATGCGGTAAACGGCTATGATGAAAGGAGGGTAAAAGCATGGCAACTCTCGATTGGTCCGATTGCCCCTTGGTTGAAATCGTCCCCGGCAAGGTGAGCGGCGCACCGCTGCTCAAGAACACCCGCTTGCCGGTGGAGGCCATCACCGGAAACTATGACGCTTTTCGGGATGAGGGATTGTCGCCCGACGCGGCCATTGCAGAAACTCTGGATTGCTACCCGGAAGCCGGCCTCGACAACATCAAGGCCATTCTTCACTATCGCGCCGAGCATCAATTTCAGGCACAGCTTTGAAGGTTCTGTTCGATGAGGACGTACCGGGCAAGCTGGCGCGGTCCCTGCCCCGGCACGAGATTCATACCGTGGTCAGTATGCAATGGGGCGGCGTCAAAAACGGGGCGTTGCTGACGCTGATCGAGCGGGAGCGCTTCGACGTTTTTCTCACCGGCGAC
>JBAUCP010000080.1:0-5911 GCA_049677625.1 Occallatibacter sp.
CTCGACGACGGAGTAGTCGAATTCGCGGCGGCAGATGAAGTCCAGCGCCGCACACTCGTTCAGGGCGCGGTCCGGGTCAGTGGTCACCGGCGGCCCGACGAAGGCGACGCGGATAGAGGGGTTGGCGGCCTTGATGGTTTCCGCCAGGCGCTGGTCGCCCTCCCAGCCCACAGTCGAGGTGAACAGCACCAGGAACTCGAAGTCCTTGCAGATGTTGATGGTTTCCTGGGCAGAGACGTGGTGCGGCGGCGCATCGAGCAGGCGCGAACCCTCCAGCAGTCCGGCCGGGTAGGTGAGCCAGACCGGGTACCAGTAGGATTCGATTTCGCGCGTTGCGGGCCAGCGGGAACTTGCGCCACCGTCGAAGTTCTCGAACGAAGGCGGGTTCAGAAAGAGGGTTTTCAGCGGTTTAGCCATCTCTTTCATTCTACCATTCCGGCGGTTTTCGCAGGTGATTTTTCCGGTTTGGGTGACGCTGGCTAGATACGTCTTGTAGATACGCGCTTTTGAAGCGGGAATATAGCTTCTTCTTGACGTGAGAGATTTTTAATGGCAAAATTTTGCCACCCATGCACGTTGGGCTCCGAACTCATGCAGACATCCGGAAGATGAAAGCGTGCCGAAATGGGTATTGGGCTCCTCCCCTTTTCATCGGCCGATACGGTCGTTGAACATTCGTGCAGTCGCGCATTTCTTGCGACTGCGGCCCTGTTTTGCGGCGTGATCGCCGGCTGCGGCGGCGGCGCCAAGCCTCCCGCTCCTCCATCCAACCTGGTCTATCCGCAAACTACAATTTCTGCCACGGCAGGCACGGCCATTCAGGCGGATACGCCCACGGTGACCGGGACTGTGACCAGCTTCACGGTGAGTCCCACGCTGCCTGCGGGGTTGAGCCTGAATGCTTCAACGGGAGCCATCTCGGGTGTGCCCACAGTCGTCACGGCACAGGCGAGCTACACGGTGACTGCCACGAACTCCAGCGGGTCCACGATGGCGACGGTGACGATCACGGTGAACCCTGCGGCGCCATCGAACCTTGTCTATCCTCAGACGAGCATATCGGCTGAAACTGGTGTGGCGATTCAGGCGGACACTCCTACCGTGACCGGGACTGTGAGCGGTTACACGGTGAGTCCTGCGCTGCCTGCGGGGTTGAATCTCGAAGCCTCGACGGGAACCATCTCGGGCACGCCTACCGTTGTGACCACTGGAGCAAGTTATACAGTGACGGCCAGCAATGTCAGCGGGTCTACGACCGCGACGGTGACGATTGCGGTTGTACTGGGACCGCCGCTGAATTTGAGCTACGCTCAGCCGAATATTTCTGCGCCTGCCGGCACGGCCATTCAGCCGGACACTCCCACGGTGACCGGCACTGTGAGCGGCTATACGGTTAGCCCGCCACTGCCGGCGGGATTGGCCCTGGACCCGGCTACGGGAATCATCTCAGGGGCTCCGGCGATACAGACGGCGCAGGCCACGTATACCGTGACGGCCGGGAACTCAGCGGGCAGCACGACGGCACAGATTTCGATCAGCGTGACGCAGGTCTCGACGACTCTGCTTGAATTAGGGCATGGCAACTCGATCAGTTATCTGGCGGAAACGAGCGATCGCGTGCTCAGCGAAGACAGTTCCGGACACTGGAACCTGTGGAACTATACGTCGGGCAATATTCTTGTTTCGGGTGACGGAGCAGCGACCACGCCGGGAGCCGGTGTAGCCATGGCCGGCCAGGTGGCGGCCATCACCACTCCGACCGCAATCGAGGTGATTTCGCCATCGGACGGACATCTCCTGTTTACGATTCCGGCGACATTTGCGTTTGATACACCTGTCTCGTGGCAACTGGCCGTCGACGGAAGCTACATTTGCCTCGGCACAGCGTCAGGATTGACCGTATGGTCGGCCGCAGGGAACGCGGAGTTTACCCTGTCCGGAAACTACTCGTCCGCGGCGTTCTACGCGGGGCCTAACCAGCTTGAGATTGCCAACGGAGCCGCGGGCGCCAACGTAATACAAACCGTCTCCGTTCCTGGCGGAACTTCGTCCGATGGCCCGGCCTTCTCGGGATCGTTCGGTTCCTGGTTCTCTGACGGGAGTGGCTTTACCACAGTCACGTCTACGACTGTCTCCCATCCCAGTGGGCCTTACACCTATCCCAGCGCGGTCTCGTCCTATTCCAGCGCTTCGGTGCTGCTGAATTCCGTCAGCGTGTCGTCCCCGTACCTGCTATCGGCCACGGGCGGTGCAGGCAACTGGCTGTGGACCGTCGATTGGGAATTGATCGGGACCGGAGCGGATGTGTTGAAAATCTACCAGGGTGCGAACCCCGATCCGGTCGAGACCTATGACGTGACGTCCTTTTCCACGTACCAGCCTTCGGGAACGACGATCGACATTTATAACACCTATGGATACCCTCAAGTGACCACCGTCGATTTGTCCGGATCGGCTCCGGTGCTGGCAAACTATGCCACCCCAAATGTCGCTTACGTCAATGCGCTTGCGGCCAATTCGCTGTCGCAGTGGGTGGTGGGCGACAGGACCGGTGCGATTCTTGACGGCGCCAGCGTCTCCACTACGCCCAGGTACTTCGGATACGGCGAGGCGCTGGACATGGCGGCAGCCGGAAACCTTGCCGCAATTGCCACGGCAAGCGGACAGATTCTTCTTTACGACGTGACCGGCCCCACGCAGGAAGGAAGCATCGGCCTTCTGGCCGATAATCTGGCAATGTCGTCGGATGGAAGCGTTCTCGGCGCTTTCCTGGACGACGCGATCTATGCTCAATATGAGCCCGACCGGACGCTGAATTTCTATTCGCTTCCATCCCTGACGACGATCAGCAGCTTTCCTTCCAACTACAACGATCCATCGTATCTGCAGAGCTTCAGTCTTTCGGGATCAGGCACAACCATTGGGCAGGTAATGTCAGCACAGACGCGCGAGGTTACAGGCATCTCCGGCACGCCCACTATCTGGTCCGATACAGGAGTAGACGCACCGATTCTTCTTTCGCCCGATGGAACGGAGATTGCAGTTGCGGATTACACGCTCCTTACCTTGACCGCCACGGCTGAGTCCACAAGCATCTACAAGAACGGCGCGCTTGTCACAACTGTTCCGGGCTATGCAGAAGGCTGGATCGACAATGACCGGCTTCTTGTGGCAAATATGGGCACCAGCTCTGGACAGATTGTCGTCACGTTCCTCAGCAGTGCGATCTACAGTTCCTCGGGCACCCAGCTTGCCACCTTTACCAGCAGCCAGTTGCCGCAAATGAGCAATCCTCAGTCCCTTGGGTCGAACTTGGTGTATGACTCGGCCAGCAATGCTGTCTATTCGCTGACAACCGGCACGGCCATCTGGCAAGGGCCTGTGCGGAGCTTCACAGGCGCAGCGATCGCCGGACCCTACGTTGTCTATCCAAGCGGCCACCAGGTGGTTCTCTATCCTTATTGAGGCTCTGAGTCTGCAGGCGAGGGGACTGACGAGCAGGCAATGCTCCAGACGTGACCTCGGAGCCGCAGATGGGGATGTTTGATCTCGCGGGACTCATCAATCAAATTCTGACGCTTCCGGCTTTGATCTATTTTGTGTGCAACTCGTTGAGCCAGTCCTGCATATGGCCCAGGGCGCGCAAGAGGTTGAGGCGCGCCTTGCCCAGATCGAGGCCGGCGTCGAGCGAGTCCATGTACTTCTGGCGCTCGTCGATGCGCGCCTCCTGCTCGGCCTTGGGGCTCAACTGCGGCGGTGCGCCGGGTCCGCTGCCGGCGCCGTTGCCCAGTTCCAGCTCGGTCATTACGGTCTTCAGGTGCTCGCCGGCGATCTGCGCCTTGAGGCTGGCGACTTCGGCTTCCGCGTCCAGTTCGCGCAGGCTGGCGTTGAGTTCGGTGATCTGCAGGTCGTTTTGTTTCTCGGCTTGTTCGGCCTCAACCTTGGCGCGCAGGGCTTCGGCGGCAGATTCGCGGGCCTTGGCGTGAACGCCTATGTCAAAAATGGGAAGCTGGATGTTGAAGCCGGAGCTGAAGTTGTTGGTGGGTAAATAGCGGTTGTAATACTGGTTTACGCTGTTTAACAGCGTGGTGTTGCGGTTGTAGATAGCTCCGAAGCCGATCTGCGGAAACCAGACCCGCTCCTCGTCGCCTTTGGCCACCCGCTCCCGTGAGGCTGCCTGCAACTGCGCGGACTCGATGCCGGCGGTGGTGCGAGGCGCATCGTCAGAAGTGATGGCGGGAATCTCCGGGATGCTGGAGTGATCGGGCGTGATGGATACTGCCGGCAGGCCGGTGAGCTCGGAGAGTTGCTTGGAGAGCGTGACGGCGCGGGTTTCCAGATGGAGCCGCTTGAGCTTCAACTGGGCCGCGATGAGCTGCGCCTGCAGCAGGTCGCTGAGCGGGTCGACGCCAGACTCGGCGCGCTGCTGCTCGATCTCCACCATGCGGCTGGCGTAGTCCTCCTGCTGGCGCGCCGCGCCCAGTTCGGCATTCACGGTGTCCAGCTCAATGTAATCGGCGGAGGCGTCGAGTGCGACCTGCTCGAGCGCATCTTTCTGGCTGAGCTGGGCGGCGCGAAGGCCGCTGCGCGCAGCCTGGATGTAGCGGATCTGCGGAACGCTGAAGACCATCGACTGTACGTTGGCGTCCCAGATGCTCGGCAGCGCGCCGGTAAAGCCCACCTCAGGGAAGGCCGGAAGACCGGAGCCGAATGAGAGCGACGGGACAAAGACATCGCGGCTCTCGGAAAGCGCGGCGCGAGCCTTGGCTACATCCGCGCTGGCCAGCCTGACCGTGGTGCTGTTCTGCTGCGCGAGCTCCACCACGGTGCGCAGCGAAACCTGCGCAGGCGCATGCGCTGCCGCGGCGGCAAGCGCGACGGCAGCCATCGCCGCGGCAGTAGAGAGCCGTGCACGGCTGCGGCGCGGGTTGTGGGCCGTCTTCAACTGCATCGTCTCCATCAATGTTTCGCGTCCTGCGGCGGGCGGTACTCGCGCGCCAGGGCGTAGCCCGCGGCCTGCTCGCGCTGCGCGCCCTCTCTGTTGCCAAGCTGCTCAAGGAGCCGCGCCAGCCGGTAGTGTGCAATAAACGCCGGCGCCTCCTCGGTCTTTGAATCGCTCGCCAGATAATCCTCCAGCATCTTTGCCGCCAGCTCCGGGTCGCGCCGGGCGCGAATGAGCACGCCCGCTCCGTCGTAGAGCGCCACGCCGGCCGTGCGGTCCTTTGCCGCGGTGGCCACGCAATTGTGGATCGCCTCGTCCATCTCCGGCCAGCGCTGGCGGTGCTCGTAGAACGAAGCCAGCACGGTCCACTGGGAGGCGGGATGCGGGCTCGTCTGCACAGCGAGCTTGAGCTCGCGCTCCGCCGTCGCGTCGTCTTTGCGCGTCTCCGCGATGCCAGCCCGGAGCTGATGCGCGCGCGCCGGGCTGATTCTGTCCAGCTCTTCGGCCACGCTCTCTGCCTTGTCCACGCCGCCGCCCACGACTCCGGGAGCCTCGCGGTAAAACTCGCCCAGGTCAGAGAGCGCCAGAGCGTTGCGCGGATCGAGCCTTGCGGCCTCTTCAAACTCCGCGCGCACCCGCTTGCCCAGCGAAAAGGCGCTCAGAAACGAGGCGCGGTCAGCCCGCTCGCCCAGCGCCCGGCCCAGCCACATGTGGTAGCTCGAGTTCTGGCCGTCAAGCTGCACGGCCTGCTCGCACTCGCCGGCCGCCGCGTCCCACTGCTCGAGGGTGAAGCGCACGCGGCACTCGAGGTTCTGCGCCTCTGCCTGGTTAGCGCCGCCTTGAGGCAGCGAGGCAATAAGCGCGATAGCCTTATCGGCTTCGCCGGCCTGCAGCGCCGCGTTGATCGCAGCCAGCGAGGCTCGCGAGCTCTCGGCCGGCGCGGTAGCAGCCCACGCGGCGGCCAGCAGC